>CAIYCZ010000154.1 GCA_903924805.1 uncultured delta proteobacterium
GATCCGTCTCCCCAGTTATTAAGGGGTTCAACCCACAGGCTTGGACGTGTCTCATGGCGGGCGCCGATGTCCTGGTAATTGGCAAAATCGCGGTCACGCAGCATCAAGCCAAATCCAAGCGGGGCATTTGTCTGAAAGCTGCAATGCCTGATTCCCGGGCTCAGGGCAAGGGGCCGCCATAGCCATTCACCGGAGCGGTCTGCGATGAGCAGGCCGTCTGAGTCATGCACTTCGGGGCGATAATCCTGCGGCTTCGGGTAGCTGTTTTCACCGTACCAGAACATGCTGGTAAGCGGGGCAATGCCGCACTGCTCAATTGACTTGCGCATAAAAATGGTGGCATGCACCACAGCCCTGGTGTTTCCACCTGTGGTGATGTCAAACTGATAGGCTCCGGTGCAGGTGTCGCTTTCAAGCAGCGCATAAACAGTAAGCGTAAGGGCACCGGGGGCAGGGCGCACCACCCAGAATCTGGTGAACAGGGGGAATTCCTCTTCTTTGGGATGCACGGTATTTAAAGCAAGTCCACGGGCGGACAGACCGTACCCGAGCCCTTCGGCAAGCGCCCGAAAATAGCTTGCTCCGAGGAAAACAAAAAATTCATTCTTTCCGGGAGCAGGGCCTAATGGGCCATGAATCCTGAATCCTGCAAACCCGTGGGGGATTTCAATTTCCTTGCCCTGTTTGTCATACACTCTGGTAAAGAAATCTTTTGTATATTCAATCTCCTGTTCTTTGCCATTTACCACTTCAGAGATGGTTACGGTGCGGTTATAGAGCCAGCCGAGGGGAAAAAACTCAAGTGAGAATGGTAAATTTTCTTTTTTCCAGTAAGCATTCTCGCTTCTGAAAAGGATATTATGAAATTCTTCATAATACCATTGCCGTGCAAACGTGATTGTGCCTTTGCTGGGATCAAACGGCTTTTTTGCGAGTTCCTGTGCCAGTGTCTGCACAGAAGACAGGCTGAACGATTCTTGTGCATTGGCTGATGATGATACATAAAAAATTATTGCGGTTGCTGCATAGACATACAGTACATATTTTATTCTCATAAAAGGCAGACTCCTCTCCACTGTTAAAAGGGTTTTATGCTGACGGAGTATAGGTTAAAGCGTATTTACTGTCAATATGCTAAAGTTTAATGAACGGCAGACTATAACGGAATGCAGATTTTCTTACCTGCTGTGTTCTCACTTGTTGTATACTATAATTAAAAACGCAAGAACTCTGACTATTCATTACCATATGTCCACACCACTTAATAAAAAAGCAACCACAGAAGAAATCCGCAAGCGGTTTGATGAAGAGGTGGAGCGGTTTTCAAACCTTGAGACCGGACAGCAGACAGCCGTTGATGCTGCTCTGATGATGGAATTAATAGTGAAAGCAGCGGCTGCCTGTAACCCCGCTGCCCGCGCTGTTTTAGATATTGGCTGCGGTGCCGGTAACAATACCCTCAAGCTTCTCCAGCATAAAAATGATATTGATTGTGACCTGGTTGATCTGAGCATGAAGATGCTGGAAAGAGCTTTTCAGAGGGTGTCTGCTGCAACATCGGGGGCAGTCCGCATGTTTCAGAGTGACATCCGTGAGGCGGATCTGCCTCACGGGCATTATGATATAATTTTTGCTGCTGCTGTGCTGCATCATCTCAGAGACGATGACGACTGGCGTGGAACATTTCGCCGCATGTATGAACTGACGGCTCCCGGCGGAACTGTCTGGATAACCGACCTGGTTTTTCACGAGAACAAAGAAGTTCATGCCCTTCTGTGGGAGAGGTACGGCAAGTATCTTGAATCAACAGGAGGGGAAGAGTACCGGGACAGGATATTTGATTTCATTGAGAAGCAGGACTCGCCCCGTCCGGTTACGTTCCAGCTTGACTTGCTTCGTGAGGCTGGTTTTGCTGAAGTAGATGTACTCCACAAGAATTCATGTTTTGCAGCATTCGGGGCACGGAAAAGTAAATAATCCCCAATCCGTATTATTTATTCCGCACTCCGCATTCCGAATTTCCCTAACCCCCTCATCCCGAATCCGAAACCCCATAACTCCTACTCCATTTCCCACACACAATCCTCAGTTGCATCTATCCAGTAGCCAAACCCGGGACTCATTACCTGCAGCGTGTTTGAATCAGGATCATTGGGGTCATAGGTCAGCAGCTCACCATTAACAAACGTCCATACCCTTCTGTATTTACCGCTGATTGAATTAAGGGATTCCTCTGCCGGTTTTGAAACAGTGGAATTATATCCCGCCAGATTCGAGCCCTTCTTTAAAACGATTGCAGATGAAGGCGCTGTGCCCTGCACCAGCAGGATGCTGCCCTTTACCATATTAACCCAGTAGCCGGTACCAGCCTCCATGGATGCAAGAGTGCTTAGTTCCGGATTATCCGGATAATAAATCAGCTCTTGTCCATCCTTGCTTGTCCATATCTGGGTGCATGAATTTTTTATCGGGGAAGTAACTTCTGCTATGGACGTATCCACGGGCTGCAGCGGAAGGGAAATCAGATTCCACCCCGCACGCAGGGTGATGATAAATACCGATGTACTTTCAGATGTCGTTGTACTTGTGGGTTGCGCAGAGGTTGTCGTTATTGAAGGCAGGGAAGTGGTAGTTGAAGTCTCGGGTATGGCAGTAGTGGTTGTTACCAGTTCTGTGGTAGTGGTTGATTGCTGCGTTGATGTGGTAGTCGTCAGCAATGGAACAGTGGTGGTTGTTTGAGATATTGACGTTGTGGTTGTCGAAGGTTTTACCGTTGTTGTTGACGTTTTTTTTGTTGAGGTGGTAGTTGTTACATGAATTGAGGTAGATGTCTGCTTTATAGATGTTGTTGTCGTCGAAACAGCAGTTTCAGAATACTCCCCGTTAAATGAAATGGTCCCTCCGGGGTTAAGGGTTTTTGTTTCGCCTGCAGGGGTTGCAAAGCCGGAAACATCTCCATAAGTAATGGTGTAAGAGCCTGATGGGGCTCCGACTCTGCGCCAGTTTTTACCTGAGCCGCGGTAGCTTACCGGGCCTGAAATGAGAAACGTCGCCCGTACTAAATTAGTTTTTACCTCTATAGTGCCTGTGCTGAGCTTGTAATCGCCGGTAAAGCTTATGGTTCCGCTGGAAGAAAGGGTCTTGGTTTCGCTTGCAGGGGTAACAAAACCGGGAACATCACCATAGGTAATGGTGTAAGAGCCTGATGGGGCTCCAACTCTGCGCCAGTTTTTGCCGGAGCCGCTGTAGCTCGCCGGCCCGGAAATGAGAAACGTTGCTCTGGCCAGATTTGTTTTGACCTCTATAGTTCCCGTATTGAGTTTATACTCGCCGGCAAAGCTTATGGTTCCGCCGGAAGAAAGGGTCCTGGTTTCGCTTGCAGGGGTAACAAAACCGGAGACATCCCCATAGGTGATGGTATAGGTGCCGGCCGGGGCAAACATCCTGCGCCAGTTTTTACCTGAGCCGCTGTAGCTTACCGGGCCTGACATGAGGAACGTCGCCCTGGCCAGATTTGTTTTAACTTCTATAGTTCCAAAGGCTGAAGCAGCATGGGCATCAGTCCGTATAGCATCGCTACCGGTAAAGACAAACAGCCATGCCAGGAACAGGAAAATAAATCCATTACTCAATCTATTCAAATTCATTTTCACTCCCCCTGATAACCAAAAAAGCCACTATTTTATTTATACCAATTATCCCTTAATTCCACAATCCGAAATCCGCAATCCCCATTGCACATTCCCGCACCTCCACCCACTGCTCCCGAATCTCTGCTATGTGCGGTATTGTTTTTTTATCTCCTCCTCTGCTTCAGCCATCTTCTTTTTATAAAACGCTAACTGCTTCTGAAAGTTTGATAACGGATGGGTGAGCTTGAACCCTATAAACATCTGCTGAAACCAGTCATCTAAAAATTGACTGTTTACCTCGTGATACTGCTTCTCCATGACAACGGCATTCCAGGGCTGACGGGGAGGGACTCCGGCCTTTCCCCCTTTCTCCTTCCCCACCACAAGGGTTGTCACAGGAATCACCAGGTCAGGAAGCCCCAGTTTTTCTTGAAGATAGGAAAAATCCAGAAGCCCGGTTTTGCCTGTTTCAGAGAGCATAATGCTTTTGAGCCCAAGTGCCTCTGCTGCGATTGTCATATTCATGGCTGCAAGGCCTGCATTGAACAGGGCAAAAGAGATGTTTAGGTAAGGGGTTTCCCGGAAGTCTGAAAAATGGTTTTTAAGCCGTGCACCATCAGCGCAAACAATAATTGCCCGCATGCCGTTGAACGGTATGGGCCGGTCAAAAACCTCGTGCCACTGGTTTCTGGTAAATGTGATAAAGCTCCAGGTCTGGAGATTTACGGCGCTGGGTGCGAAGCGGCCGGCCTCAAGGATCGCCTGAAAATCATCCGCGCCAATCTCTTCATCAGTGAAAGACCGGCAACTGCGGCGGTTCAAGATGAGATTCATCGTTTCCTGAGAGCGCACCTTCTTACTCACGTGCGGCTTTCCGGTAACCAGAGAAAAAATGTTTTTAATTGTTCTGAACATGTGCCCGACTGTCTATTCCTTTTACTGCTCAATACTATTTTTAATGAAATTTTGTCAATACGTTACTAAGCTATTTTAATACACGCAAAAATTCAAGCAGAAATATCATAAAAATATCCTCTGACTTTCACCTTATGACATGAGAGAATATAGTCTCTTTTCGATTCCACATATGGTATGTGTGCTAAAAAAGCCGTTTGACTTTTCATGCCTTTTATAGATATATATTTGAACTTAAAATCCTAAATTCTAATTTCTAAATCCTAAACAAACCCAAAACTCAAAAACCAATGGTTGTAATGACAAATGTCAAAACCCAAATTACAAATGAATGCTAAAGCTCAAATAACAAATATAAGATGTCTATTTTGGATTTTAGCATTTGAGCTTTTTCAATTAGAATTTAAAGTTTATCTCAGAGGGAGGTTTTATGAGCGATGTAAAAGAGCGGTTTAAACAGTGGGAAGAGGGGAAAGTTCAGAAAGCCCTGAGCAAGTTTCCGGAAAGGAAGCCGGTTTTCAATACCACATCCGGTATTGAGTTCAAGCGCCTTTTTACCCCTTTAGATGTTGAGCAGGTTGATTATCCCGGTGATCTCGGATTTCCGGGAGAGTATCCTTTTACCAGAGGCGTACAGCCGACCATGTTTCGCGGCAGGCACTGGACCATGCGTCAGTATGCCGGGTTTGGCACTGCCGAGGATACCAACAAGCGCTATAAATATCTGCTGGGCCACGGCCAGACCGGCTTGAGCGTTGCCTTTGACCTGCCCACCCAGATTGGTTATGACTCAGACCATGAGCTGAGCTTTGGCGAGGTGGGCAAAACCGGCGTTGCCATTGATACCCTGCGGGATATGGAGATACTTTTTGACGGCATACCGCTTGACAAGGTGAGCACTTCCATGACCATCAACTCAACCGCGGCAACGCTTCTCGCCATGTATATTGCCGTGGCAGAGAAGCAGGGGGTTTCCGCAGACAAACTGCAGGGCACGATTCAGAATGACATATTAAAAGAATATATTGCCCGCGGCACCTATATCTACCCGCCAGCCCCTTCGATGAGAATTGTCACTGACATTTTTGCC
>CAIYCZ010000155.1 GCA_903924805.1 uncultured delta proteobacterium
GGTCGTGCTCTACGAGAAGAAGCTCCTGAAGGAAGGCATGCTTAATGAAAAAGGTGTTCAGGCGATCAGGGATGAGTGCTTGAAGCTTGTTGATGAGGCAGTTGAGTTTGCACGCAAGAGCCCGCAGCCCGAGATCGAAGAACTCTACAAAGATATTTTCGCATGATTTTTATGTTTGATGTGAACGCTCATGTGCACTGAGAACTAATTATTTACTGGAGGATAGATAGTATGGGAAAGCCAATTACGTTTCAATGGGCAATTAATCACGGTATTGCAGAAGAGATGCGCAGAGACCCGGCTGTATTTATCATCGGCGAAGATGTCGGCAAGCCGGGCGGACCGTTCGGCGTTACCCGCGGTATTTTTGATGAATTCGGCCCTGAGCGCGCTGTTGACACGCCGATCAGCGAAGGCGCAATCGTCGGCCTGTGCGCGGGCGCGGCTGCTGCAGGACTGCGGCCCGTTGCCGAAATCATGTTCATGAATTTCATCACCCTTGCTGTCGAGGAGTTCTACAACCAGGCTTCAAAGATGCTGTGGATGTTCGGCGCACAGGTCAAGGTGCCTATGGTTGTGCGCGCTATGACCGCAGGCGGTTACGGCGCCGGCCCCCATCACTCATCATCGCTTGAGGGCTGGTTTGCCTCCATGCCGGGATTAAAGGTTGTTATGCCCAGCACCCCGGTCAACGCAAAGGGTCTTATGAAAGCAGCCATCCGCGATGACAACCCGGTGCTGTATGTTGAGCCGCTTTCATCCTACAGATTGAAAGCTGAAATGCCTGAAGGAGACTTTGTTACACCCATCGGCAAATGCGAAATTGTCAAGCAGGGAAGCGATATTACCATCGTGAGCGTTGGCCGCATGCTGCAGGAATCGCTGAAGGCAGTTGACACGCTTGCAAAAGACGGCATCAAGCCGGAGCTTATTGACCTGTTGACGGTCAACCCCCTTGATATGGACACCATCTATGCGTCAGTGAAAAAGACCAACCGGCTTGTCATTATTCATGAGGCAAAGCAGACCATGGGCATCGGCGCCGAGATTGCAGCTTCTGTTCAGGAAGCACTATTTGACTGGCTCGATGCGCCGGTGGCCCGCGTTGCCGCTCCCTTTACCCACATCGCCTTCCAGCCCAAACTTGAGCAGCACTATATGCCTGATGCAGCCAAGCTGGTTGACAAGGTTAAGAAAATGCTCGGTTAATGAACGACCTGCAGCGTTCCTGAACGTGGTTTAACAAGGAAAGGAGTTTATATGGCAATTGAAGTCACCATGCCCAAGCTCGGGCTTACCATGGAAACCGGGAAGATTACTGAGTGGAAAAAAGCCGAAGGCGCGCAGGTCAATCAGGGCGAGATTCTGCTGGTCGTCGAGACCGAGAAGATCACCTACGAGGTTGAGTGTCCTGCAAGCGGCCTTCTGCATATTATTGTGCCTCAGGACGGCGAAGTGCCTGTGGCCGAACTGATCGCCATCATCGCTGCCGACAAGGCAGAATATGATAAAATCGCCGCTGGCGGCGTGCCTGCCGCCGCAGTTGCTCCTGCTGCAGCTCCTGCCCCCTCGGCAGCAGCACCGGCAGCTGCTGCACCCGCAGCAGCGCCCGTACGGGCCGCAGGAGAGCGCGTGAAGACATCGCCCCTGGCGCGCAAGCTTGCACGTGATGCAGGCATCGATATCGCCGCCATCGGCGGCACCGGCCCCGAGGGCCGCGTGGTGAAGAAGGACGTGCTTGCCTGGCAGGAAGCAAACAAGTTCCGCATCACCCCGGTTGCCGAGAAGATGGCACAAGAAAATAATATTGATCTCAAGCAGGTCGCGGGCA
>CAIYCZ010000156.1 GCA_903924805.1 uncultured delta proteobacterium
AGAGCTGATGACAGATTCAGGGAGCAGCAGTAACAGTAAAAACAGAAGCAATAATGTTTTTCGTGCCGGCGTTCTCATGATTATGCACCCTTCCATTGAACCGCAGACTTTTTCCCGGTTTTGCCTGCAGCTCTTATATGAATACTTTTAATTCCGGGTTTTCGTTAAACTCTTTTGCCTTTTCCTGCAGCCAGGCCTCCATTGGTGAAAAGTCAGCTGCTATGGCCTTTTCCGGGCAGAGCCGCATGCAGTTGTAGCACAGAATGCAGGTTTTACCGAAGCAGGGATACGGGTCAAGGGTAATCGCTTCAACAGGACATAGCTCCGCGCATACTCCGCATTTTGTGCACGCTTCCCTTATTACCTGGCGCTGGGGCAGCATCTGCCGCACAGCCTTGATGGACAGTCCGGCCATGGAGTTATACACATCTTCCGGCTGATAGTTAAGCTCCGCAAGCGGCACGGTACTGACCGGTTGCGCTTTCAGTTTCGCGGCAACCTTTTTTACCATATCCGCAACCTTGTGATCATCGGCAGCATCAGGCCGGCCTTCTCCAAGGGGATGCGCAAATTGCCACATGAGAGAATGGGCAGCAACTATTTTTGCTGCACCTGCCAGCGGATACCCCTTTTGATTAAGCAGTGTTCCCATTTCATATAACGCAATGCCACTCGTTACAGCTCCCCATGTTACAAAAGGAAAGCTGTATCCTTCACAATCATCTGGCAACTGCTCAATAAACTCCATGACAGGGGGGATTGCATGACAGGCATACACCGGTGAACCAATGAAAAGTAAGGGGTCTTTTTTGATCCCCCTCATCTGGGTTTTAATGGCAGCAACGTCTTGAGTGTTGCAAAGATCAAGCATGACAGGGTGATGGCCGAGAATATCCAGTGTTTTACCGATAACCTGTGCCACATGCTGGGTGCTTCCGGCTGGTGAACAGTAAACAATAAATGCCTTCATATAACAGTCCTTGTCTGTTGTGGAAAAAATTATGTCTGATACGGGAGACGATCTGTAAGCACTATAAGATTAAGGCGCCAGCATGTCAATTATAGACCTATAGCTATAACGTTGATTTCAATGCTATTCATTTTTATAAATTACGGCCCGATTCCTCTTGACAAACATTTATAGGTTAGTTATATTATTGGCATATGCTAACAATCATGAGGGAGTATGTCAAGACCTTTTAAATGCCGGCATATTGGTTGCGAACCGGGAATCAATTGTTTTAAGCCAAGAGGGATTCCGCTTGCCGAGCTGCAGGAAGTGGTTTTGACTGTGGATGAATTTGAGGCCATACGGCTTGCTGATTTAGAAGGATTATACCAGGAAGAAGCAGCGAAAAAGATGAAGATATCCCGGCAGACGTTCGGCAATATTATCAGTTCCGCTCATGGGAAAATTGCTGATGCGATAATTAACGGAAAGGCAATAAAAATAGAAGGAGGTTTTTATACCAGGACAGGAATGCGAACGTTTATTTGTGAAGAGTGTTCCCATGATTGGGAGCTTGGTTATGGTACGGGCAGGCCGCGGAAATGCCCGAAATGTAAAAGCAGTACCATCCATAGAGCTGCACCGGATAAAGGTTCCGCTACTGCCGGTGACTGTTGCCATGGGAAAAAACAACGAAAAAGGAGAAGCGAATGAAAATATGTATTCCAACAGAAACAAATGAAGGAAAAGCAGCACAGGTATATGGCCATTTTGGCAGCGCACCCTATTTTACCATCTGTGACCTCAAGGACGATACCATCGAAATAGTTGATAACACTAACCAGCATCATGAGCATGGCATGTGCCAGCCGGTTCGTGCCCTGGCAGGGAAAATCGTTGATGCTGTCGTATGCGGGGGCATGGGTGCACGGGCGGTGATGATGCTCAATGAAGGCGGCATGAAAACGTATCGGGCCATTGCCGGAAGCGTTGAAGAGGTAATAAAACGGTATAAAGCAGGGTCACTGGAAGAAATAACCATTGAAAATGCCTGTGCCAGTCACGGGTGCCATTGATATGACAAGCTAAAATAACCTTTTATAAGGGGAGTATACCGTAACGTGAAAGGTGCTTCCCTTTTATTATAAATTCACACTATAATACCTGTGATACAAAATATGGC
>CAIYCZ010000157.1 GCA_903924805.1 uncultured delta proteobacterium
AGTAGGGATTCGGGGTTGGGGAAGTGCTGAGCGATGAGTAGGGAGATAAGGCACAAAGGCAAAAGGCACAGAGGCACAAAGTAAAAAAGATAAGCAGGCCACAGAATTTCACAGAAAGACACGGAAGTTTTAAAATAAAAATCCCACCTAACCTCCATTTGAAAAAGGGAGGGATGATTCCGCGTTGTTCCGTGTGTTCTGTGGCTGAAATTTAAAAGGCAGAGGTCAGAAAATGGCTTCTGCTTTTTACTTTTCTTGACAATTGCCGAAGATGGTTATACATATAAGTATAACTTTTATGGAGGTTTACCCTATGCTGATGAAAGTATTTAATAAAGGACAGGTTGTTATACCAAATGCTCTGCGAAAAGAATTGGGAATAGAGCCTGGCGATATGCTGGATGTGGATATTGATAAAGATGCAAGAGCAATACGGCTGAAAAAACCCGAGGGGATGAAAGCACACTCATTGGCAGGGTCTCTTGCAAAATACAACAGGAGAAAAAAATTCCCCACCAAAATTGAAATAAAAACTGCATTGGCAAAGGGACTGGCGCGTGAAAAGTAAAATCATAGACACCAACGTTATTGTCAGGTATCTTGTCGAAAGCCCCGCCACTATAGCAGCCAGGTTTAAAGGTGTTTTTACTTTTTTCCCGCGCATAGAAAAGGGGGAGGTTGTTGTGGAACTGACGGAACTGGTATTGTTTGAGACCTTTTTTGTGCTGACACGGATATATAAAGTTTTTCAGAATGAGGCAGCAGAGAAATTATCGGGGATTGTTTCATTCAAGGGCGTTCAAATGAGCGACAAAACCCTAATAGTGTCCTGTCTGAAAATTCTTCAAGATAAGAAAATCGATCTGGTTGATGCCTACCTGCTTGCCTTTGCAAAGAAAAAAGGCATCCATGATCTGTATTCTTTTGACAGCGACCTATCCAGATACGGACTAAAATTAATAGAAATAAAATAGATGATCATAAAAAATCCTGAAAATCTGCGTTCATCTGCGTCCCAAAACATCAGTGGCGAACAGTAAACCACAACGCAGAGCACGTAGCGAATGAAAAAAATTTAACTCTTCAATTCATTAACCCCTTAACTTCAGAACAATTATCTCAGCGTTCTTTGCGCTCTCTGCGGTAAATATTCTGGATTTTAAACCATGACTGACTCGTTTCTTCAGTTCATAAAGGGCATAGACGGGGCTTATTTATATCCGGCCCTGTTCCTGTCTGCGGTTCTTGAAA
The DNA here is from genome assembly GCA_903924805.1 of uncultured delta proteobacterium. Lineage (GTDB taxonomy): Bacteria > Desulfobacterota > WTBG01 > CAIYCZ01 > CAIYCZ01 > CAIYCZ01. The sequence continues at coordinate 1,252 of CAIYCZ010000157.1, forward strand.
ATCTCATCCCGCCGATTCCGGGGGATACGGTGACGCTGTTTGGGGCTTATCTGGTCGGTATCGGGCAGCTCCAGTTTTATGGCGTGTTTGCCGCAACCGCGCTGGGAAACTTTGCGGGATTTATGCTGCTGTTCTTTGTGGGCAGATTTCTTGAGCGGGAGTTTTTTCTGAACCGCGACTTCCGCTATTTTCCGAAGGAAGGCCTGCTCAAGGCGGAAGCATGGTTTCAGCGGTTTGGCTATATGGTAATTCTCTTCAACCGGTTCCTCTCAGGAGCCCGCTCGGTAATATCCATCTTTGCCGGCATTTCAGAATTAAAGACCGGCAAAGTTGCCCTTTACAGCCTTATCAGCTGTTTATTGTGGAACGGCATGCTCATCTATGCGGGTTACAAGGCGGGGAAAAACTGGGAGACAATCACGGTTCTTTTGAAACAGTACAATAAAATAATCCTTTTTCTTATTATAGCCGCAGTAATGGTTTTCGCAGTGAAAAGGCTGATTAAGCGACGGCAGAAACAATAGCTGAAAACTGACCAGTGATGGCTGACGGCTTTTTAACAAAAAAAACCATTGAACAAATTCATCACTAATAGTAATAATAGTTCATTCCCATTTCATTCTGCACTCAGCATTATCTACTCGGGGATCGTCCAATGGCAGGACTCGGGAATTTGGATCCCGCTATGGAGGTTCGAATCCTCCTCCCCGAGCCATGGTTAAAAGAGGAAGGCAGCGACCTTCCTCTTTTTTTATCTAATTGACTTATTTTCGGTTTTGGATATAAGTTGCCATAAAAGCAGAAGATAGTATGCGTAACCTGTTCTGGAGAACAGCACAGTGGAAACCACTGAACAGAAAGTTATACCAAAACAAAACAGCGCAGTAACCACTGGCGATAAAGAGGCGAGGGATGCGGGCAGTTCCCCTGCCGGCCTAGCCACTCCTTTTTCCAGATATTTCTTTGCAGCGTTTGCCGTTTTCGTTCTGGCCGTATTTCTGTTATTAATAAAGCCGTTTTTAACTGACATCTTTCTTGCCTTTGTCCTTTTTGTGCTGTTCACCCCGGTGTATGATTTTATAGAGCGGCGATTGCGCGGGTGGAAAATGGTCAGTTCGATCATAACTTGTCTCACCATAAGCATCATCATTTTCCTTCCCTTCCTCATTTTCACCGGGGTGCTGGCAACAAGCGCCTATAATTTTTACGAGTATATCAATGCGTCGTTTAAGAACGGGCAGCTGCAACAGCTTCTCAACTTTAAAGACAGCCCCCTTGTTCTGAAAACAATAAAATACCTCCCGGCGGTGGGAAATTATGATTTTAATGGTGCTGAGATACTGGGTAAATATCTCGGCACGGTGAGCCAGTTTATTTACACCAACACCATGGCTATTGTAACCGGTGTTTCCTCCATTATTGTCGGGTTCATACTCATCATGTTTATAACCTTTTTTCTTTTTATTGACGGCAGAGCCTTTCTGGATGAGATTAAACGGTTAAGTCCCCTTGACAGCAGATACAATCAGGAGATACTTGATGAGCTTTTCAAAACCATTAAGCTGACGTTCAAGGGGAGCCTGGTAGTTGCCGTGGTGCAGGGCATTCTGGGTTCAATCGGATTTTTGCTCTGCGGCATTGATTCGTGGGCGCTGTGGGGAGCAGTGATGGTGCTTGCGTCGCTGATTCCGGTTGTGGGAACAGCCCTCATCTGGGCCCCGGCAGCACTTTTTCAGGCAGTCACCGGGCACCTGTTTGCCGCCGGATTTATTGTCGTATGGGGCATTGGAGTCATCGGGCTTGCTGACAATCTGCTGCGGCCGCAGCTCCTCAGAGGGGACACCAACATCCATCCGCTGCTCATTTTTTTCAGCGTGATGGGCGGTCTTTCCTGTTTTGGGTTTTTGGGAATTATCCTTGGGCCTCTCGTGTTATCCCTGCTTATCTATATTCTGAACATGTATAAAAAGTTTATCAATCCCGTGAAACTGGAGACAGGAGTATAATAAAATTACTATTGGGGGATACTCAATCAGAGAACCCAGAAGACAGAAGACAGAAGACAGACCGTAAGGGAACGTTACATGAAAATTACCAGAAACGATGTTGAACATGTTGCACGACTGGCACGGCTCAGGTTTTCAGAGGACCAGCTTGAGGTTTTTACCAGTCAGCTCAATGATATTCTGGCGTACTTTGACAAGCTGCAGAAGCTTGACACCACGAGCGTTGAACCGTCCTCGCATGCGGTGAATTTAACCAATGTGTTCAGAGAAGATGTGGTTACCGCCTCTATCCCGGAAGAAGAATCATTAAAAAATGCGCCGGCCAGCGAGCGGGGCTGCTTTAGAGTACCCAAGGTAATAGAAGGATAACACCGTGACAGAATTATATCAGATGACCATTCATGAGCTTCACGATCTGCTGAAACAAAGAAAGGCAAGCTCTCGGGAAATTACCCAATCAGTTTACCAGCGGATTGAGGCGGTTGAGGGAATGGTGCATGCCTATATCACGCTGACCCGTGATACAGCCATGAAGCAGGCAGCGGCTGCTGATGAAAAGATTAAGAGAGGGGAGATAGAGCCATTGACCGGTATCCCGTTAGCCATAAAAGACATTCTGTGTACCACCGGGATTAAGACCACGTGCGGCTCAAAGATTCTGGAAAATTTTGTTCCCCCGTATGACGCAACCGTGATTCAAAAGCTGAAAGCACAGTGCGCAGTTTTTGTGGGAAAGACAAACATGGATGAGTTTGCCATGGGCTCATCCACAGAGACATCTTCTTTTGGTCCAACCGGTAATCCGTGGGACCTGGAACGGGTGCCGGGGGGTTCAAGCGGAGGCTCGGCAGCAGCGGTTGCTGCAGATGAATGTATTGCATCACTGGGGACCGATACCGGTGGCTCCATACGCCAGCCGGCGGCCTGCTGCGGAGTTGTCGGCATAAAACCAACCTATGGACGCGTATCACGCTTCGGACTGGTTGCCTTTGCCTCCTCCCTTGACCAGATAGGGCCGTTTACCAAGGATGTTACTGATGCAGCATTAGTAATGAACGGGATAAGCGGCTATGATCCGCAGGACTCGACGTCGGTAAACCGGGAGGTGCCGGATTATACCGGATGTCTTATCGCAGATGTAAAGGGCTTGACCCTTGGCATCCCCAGAGAGTATCTTGCAACAGACGGGGTTGACCCCGAGGTTGAAAAAGCGGTGCGGGATGCACTCCGCGTGCTTGAAAAACAGGGGGCAACGCTTAAAGAAATATCTCTTCCCCACACTGAATATGCAGTTGCCGTCTATTATCTTATAGCACCTGCAGAAGCAAGCTCAAACCTGGCGCGCTATGACGGGGTTAAATATGGATACCGGACTCCCGGCGATGCTTCTCTGCGGGAGATGTATGAAACAACCCGTTCCGAGGGGTTTGGTGCTGAAGTGAAGCGGCGTATCATGCTGGGAACGTATGCACTGTCCGCAGGCTACTATGATGCCTATTACAAAAAAGCCTCACAGGTGCGCACGCTCATTTGCGGGGATTTTGAGCAGGCTTTCACGTCATGCGATCTTATTGTAACACCGACCGCCCCGACGCCGCCATTCCGGCTGGGGGAAAAGCTCAACAACCCGCTGCAGATGTATCTGTCAGATATTTTTACCATCCCGGCAAATCTTGCCGGGCTCCCCGGCATATCCATTCCCTGCGGCTTCAGCTCCCAGGGGCTTCCTATCGGCCTGCACATTGCCGGCAATCTGTTTGCGGAAGAAACCATACTTCGTTGCGCATACTGTTTTGAGAACCATACTGAGTGGCATCTAAAAAAACCACCGCTCACCTGAAGGGGCATACATGATTATGCGCGCGCATCTACGCCTATCCGCGCAGATTCTTTTAATCGCAGCTGTTGCGGCCATTTTCTTCTTTCATTCCGCTTGTGAGGCTGCAAACGAGCTGTATGCCATACGCTCCTGGTCATCCCCCAGTGCAACGCGCATTGTCCTTGATATAAAACAGCGCGCAGCCTATAAAATCCTGACAGCGCAGAAGCCAGAGCATATAATCATAGAGCTGGCCGATTTTGGCGGCCGGGTTCCAGCGCCGACCGTTCCCATCAATGACGGTATTGTGAAAATTGTCAGGGCTTCACGCACCGACAGCAAAACCATTCGCATTTCTATTGAGCTTGAAAAGCCGGCATCTACCAAGGTTTTCCAGCTGGAAAAATTTATGGATAAGCCCCAGCGGCTGGCGGTTGACATAATCCGTCAGGACCTTGAAAGGGCAGATACGGTTCACCGGGAAGAGACGCGCAAACTCAAACAGCGGGATACCCGGATTGTTGTTATTGATCCGGGCCACGGTGGAGAGGATCCGGGCGCACTAAGTCCCCACGGGACTAAAGAGAAGGACATAGTCTTGTCAATTGCCAGAAAGACCGTGCAGCTGCTTAACAAAGATGCGGGGATTCGGGCCTACCTCACCAGGAAAAGTGATTACTTTATTCCTCTTGGCTCCCGGATTAACATAGCCAGGGAGTATGGAGCCGACCTGTTTGTAAGCATTCATGCTGATTCAAGCTTCAGCAGTAAACCTCATGGCACCTCAGTCTATTGCCTTTCTCCCAAGGGGGCATCGAGCAATACCGCCCAGATGCTTGCCCAGAAGGAAAATGCATCTGACTTAATTGGCGGGGTGCCGCTGGATCACACCAATGATGACCTCACGGCAATCATTGTTGACCTTGTCCAGACCAACACGCTCAATTCAAGCATTACGTGTGCGGGACTGCTGCTCCGGGAGGTGGGCAAGGTCAATACCCTGAGAAGCGACCGGCCCCAGCAGGCCTGTTTCAGGGTGCTCCGTGATCCCAATATTCCCTCTATGCTCATTGAAACAGATTTTCTGAGTAATCCGAAAAAGGAAAAAAAATTAAAGAGCGAGGAGTTTCAGAATTGTTTGGCCGGGGCTATTGCAGCTGCCGTGACAAAATATGCATATGAAGTAAAACCACGCCCCAGCGCTGAACCTCCCCCCACCGAAGCCGCAGGCAAACAGCCAGCCCCGAAAAAATTTCTGAAAGAACCCCCTGCCAAAGCTTCACGAGAGAAGCCGCAGAAAAGCTCCCCGCAAATCCACACGGTTAAAAAAGGTGAGACCCTCAATACCATTGCCAGAAAATACCACACGACCCCGGGCAGGCTGAGAGCGTTAAACGGACTGACGAGTGCACGTAAACTCAAGGCGGGCATGAAACTGAAGGTGCCAGCGGAAGCAGGGAACCGTTAATTTTTTATAAGCCGCGAAACCCTCTTTTCCCCCGGGGAGAAAAACTCATTCTGCAGCGCTTCTATTATCTGGTCGTGGCATATCCCGTTGGAAGCAACGATGCTGTGGGTGCTGGTGGTTATGGGATTGCCAAAAAAATCTGTTACTTTGCCGCCGGCCTCCTCCACATGGAGACAGCCGACAAGATCGTAGGGTTTTAAATACTGGGCAACCATCACATCAGCCCTGCCGGACGCAATATAACACAGCTCAACAGCGGCTGAACCCGGGATGCGCACGCGGTTAAGCCTGCGGACTAAAATGCTGAACAGCGCAGAAGCGCTTTCCGGGTCGCGGGAAATACTTGAGTTGAGCAGCAGGGTCATCTCATTGAGCCGGGTCTTATCAGAAACCCGTACATGCTTATCATTCATAAATGCCCCGCGGCCTTTTTTGGAAATATATATTTCCCTGCCGCCCTCAAGACGGTTGCCAAAGGGCAGGTATGAAAGGGAAAATATAAACTGTTTTTCCATGAGAAGGCCAATATTAATGCCAAAGCTGTACCGGGAGTCCATGTAATTATGGGTTCCGTCAAGCGGGTCTATAATCCAGGTAAACAGGGAATCCTTGTTGATTTCTACAGCTTCTTCAGAGAGGATATTGTGTTCGGGGACAAATTTTCTGAGGGTATTTACAATTATCTTCTGCGACCGCAAATCCATATCGGTAACAATCTCGTACTTTGATTTAACCATCCGCTCCTTTTTCGCATAAAAGGCGTCTTTAAGGATCGTTCCGGCCCGGTCAACGGCGCGGACAGCTATCAGCTCATACAAATCAACGAGCTCGTCTATGGATTTCTGCTCATCCGTTTTTTGTATAGTCATGGAGCGGAAAACACCCCTTGTTTTCAGCAGATTCTCAATTCACCCTGAGTACAAATTATAAAGAGTTAGCAGAGAAAGTCAATAAATAACCGTCCTGCAGAAAAAATGCTGCACCCCATGGTTTTTTTAAAAAAGCTATACTTTAAAATAATAAGCCCCCCAAAAAAATTCCCGACACAAAGGGTACAATTAATAATATATAGAGCCAATTGCAAAGGTCATATTTATTGAGATTCGGCTGACTTCGTCTGCCTCGCAATCCCGTTTTTTAAAATCGTTTGCAATTGGCTCCAAGGTATGCTTTATGCAAACCTTTTTACACCAGGGAATAACAGCCGGAGGCTTTCGCACGTCTTCATAGCCATCTGCCTGCATATTTTTGGTTAAGCCGGTCAGCATGGAGTAATTTGTATGGAATTGATTCCATATAAATATGGAATCAATTCTGATGAGAAGAAGTTTTGCAGTCTTTGTCTGAGACCTTCTTTTTTTTATGTAAAAATTTATGAGTTTTGCAATTGGCTCTATAGTTAAGATTTTATTTAACACCCCATTAGAAGGCGGTTTGCTTATGAAGTGATTTGAAGCACAGACACCGGGCAAAAAAACTTAAGGGAGGTCTGCAATGAACTGTCCGGCGAAGCAAAAAATCAAAGGAGAGTTTAATGAAGGACAATATTTCAGAAACATTCAAGAAAAGGAAAAAAGTATGAACAAGAAAAAATTTTTAATCTTTATGTGTCTGGCAGTGGCAGTAACTGCCCTTTTCTGGGGAATTGACCAGACCGGTGCGCAATCAAAGGCTGCCGCGCAACCGCAAAAGGCCGTGAATGCGCAGCCAGTCATGCTGGCCCAGGCAGACGCGCAACCGCAAGAAGCCGTTAAATCACCGACAAGCACTGGCTCAGACCGTCTGGACAACTACCTCAGAATGTATGGCGTTACACCTGAGCAGAGGAAGGCCGCAGCAGAGCGTGCCGCAGCAGCTCGCGAGGAAAAAGGTATAAGCACTCTTGCCGCGCCCGCGCCTGGCGGGACGCCGGATTATTTCGGCATTTACCCCAACTACGCCAATAGCCCGCTCCCGACGAACACCGGGGTGGTCATCTCCGGCGGGATAAGGAAATTTGTTGACTCTTTGCCGGGTCTGGGATCTGCTAACGCAAACAACCTCGGGCAGTACATCCCCATTGCGATCAAGGACACGACCACGTACCCGGGTTCTGATTATTACCAAATCGGGCTAAACGACTATACCCAGAAGCTGCATTCGGACCTGCCCGCCACTACCAAACTGCGGGGTTATAAGGATCTTGCCCCCGGGGCTGACGGGAGTAATCATTATCTGGGACCTCTGATCATAGCCCAGAAGGACAGGCCGGTGCGCATCAAGTTTAGCAACCTGCTTGGCAAGGGCTTCGCAGGCAACCTCTTCATCCCGGTGGACACCACCCTCATGGGGGCAGGGGAAGGTGCCCTTGATAATGCCGGCAATCCCTGTGATCCCACCACGTCTGCTTGTGCAAATTACACGCAGAACCGCGCCATCATCCATCTCCATGGCGGCGTTACTCCGTGGATCAGCGATGGCACGCCCCACCAGTGGATTACCCCGGCGGGAGATCCGACCCCCTACAAAAAAGGCGCGAGTTTCATGAACGTACCTGACATGGTGGGCCCGGGAAAGGCGATCCCGAACCCGAGCGACGGCGACGGGATGGGGACGCTTTATTATACCAACCAGCAGAGCAACAGGCTGATGTTCTACCACGAGCATGCCCTTGGGATCACCCGCCTCGGTGTCTATGCCGGTTTAGCCGCGGGTTACCTGTTAACGGACCCCATAGAGGAGGACTTGATCAGTACGAAGAAGGTCATTCCTGATCTCGGAGGAGTTTACCACTATGGAATCCCTCTGATCATCCAGGATAAGACTTTCGTGCCCCCCGCGACCCAACTGGCCGCCGAGGATCCTACCTGGAACTTGGGGGGTTATGGCAATCTCTGGTTCCCCCATGTTTACATGACAAACCAGAACCCATACGACAATTCCGGGGCAAGCGCGATGGGCAGGTGGGACTATGGTCCCTGGTTCTGGCCCCCGGTTACAACCGCCGCCGGTCTGATCCACGGCGAGGTCGCGAACCCCTATTTCGGGCAGCCCAATGAGCCGCCCATGATCCCCGGGATACCCAACCCGTCCGCTGTGCCGGAAGCCTTCATGGACACTCCCGTGGTCAACGGCACGGCCTACCCCTATGTGCAGGTGGCGCCTAAGGCCTACCGGTTTCGGATTCTGAACGCCTGCAATGACCGTTTTCTCAACCTGCAGTTGTATTATGCTGACACAGGCGGCGGCGGCACTGGCGCTACTGCTACAGCAACCGTAGCAAATGGTGTCGTTACCAACATCTTTATTACCAACGGAGGCACTGGTTATTCCTCTGCTCCTGCGGTCAACATCACGGGCGGCGGCGGCGAAGGCGCTACTGCTACGGCAGACGCAGTAAATGGTTTTGTTACTGCCGTCTTTATCTCGAACGGAGGCACTGGTTATACCGCTGCGCCTATTGTTACCTTTGCTGGTGGCGGTGTTGGCGGTACGGGTGCTGCAGCAACGGCATCAGCAGCAAACGGCAGCGTTACCGGTTTTGTGCTTGTAAGCGGCGGCACTGGTTATACCGCTGCTCCCGGTGTCTACATCTGGGGTGGCGGCGGCGAAGGCGCTGCAGCTAAAGCAACTGTAGCAAATGGCAGCGTTACCGGTTTCGTGCTTACAAACCCGGGCACCGGTTATACCACTGCTCCTAATGTAACCATCGGCAGCAGCACGGAAGTGAAAATGGTTAATGCTGCCCAGAACTCGGGCTTGCCCGAGACCTGGCCTACGGATGGAAGAGCAGGCGGTGTGCCGGATCCGACCACGGCAGGCCCGGCGATGATCCAGATCGGCACCGAAGGCGGTTTCCTGCCGGCGCCGGTGGTGCTCCCCAACACGCCGATCGGCTATGTCTACAACCGCAGAGACATAGTGGTCTTGAATGTCGAAAACAAGACGCTCTTTCTGGGGCCGGCGGAGCGGGCGGACGTTATCATTGACTTCTCCGGGGCTCCCCCTGGTTCCAAACTCATTCTCTATAATGACGCGCCCGCGCCGGTACCTGCGTTTGACCCGCGCTTAGACTACTATACAGGCAACCCGGATCAAACTTCAACGGGCGGCGCACCCCCGACCCTGCCGGGCTACGGGCCAAACACCCGGACCATTATGCAGTTCCAGGTAGCGGGAACTGTGGCGGCACCCTTCAATCTGGCCGCGTTGCAGGCAGCATGGCCGGCCGCCTACGCCGCGTCCCAGCCCGCACCCATCGTGCCGCAAGTGGATTATCCTGCACCTTATAAGGCCGCCACCGATACATATTCGAGAATCCAGGAT
>CAIYCZ010000158.1 GCA_903924805.1 uncultured delta proteobacterium
AATGTCTGGTTAATTAACTTTTTTAGAATATGGTGTCATGAAAGACTCAACGAGTGCACAAAAAATAGTTGCTTCACGAAGTCAATTAATTGACAAAGCCTCCTGCACAATAACCCGTAAGGCAGAGGAGGAAGGCGGCTGCGGTGTGACCGGATTCGCCTCCTCAATCCCTGTTGGCGGAAAGCATATTTTTGAGCCTTCAGTGCAGATGCATAACCGCGGCAACGGCAAGGGCGGCGGTATTGCTGCTGTCGGCCTGTGTGCTGATGACCTGGGCGTATCGTCCGAGGTTCTGGAAAATGACTATCTGCTGCAGCTTGCCGTTCTGGACCCGGCAGCCCGGGATGATGTAGAGAAAACCGGTATTCATCCGTTTTACAGAATTGATAAATCAGAACAGATCCCCGCGGTAAAAGACTTTCGGGAAATCGCCGGGCTTGAAACCCGGCCCCCTGATGTGTGGCGCTACTTTGTGCGGGTGAAGGAGGATGTTCTTGCCGATTTTCAACAGAAAAACGGCCTTGAGAAGCTGGATGCCCGTAAGGTTGAGGACGAATTTGTCTATCAGAACTCCTATCGTCTCAATCAGAAGTACTATGCATCGCTCGGGGAGAAGAAAGCGTTTGTGCTGTCTCACGGCAGGGATATGATGGTGCTGAAAATCGTGGGCTATGCCGAGCAGGTAGCCCAGTATTATAAGCTTGAAGATTTTAAATCCCACATCTGGATTGCCCACCAGCGCTATCCCACCAAGGGAAGGGTGTGGCATCCGGGCGGCGCTCACCCCTTTATCGGCATGCATGAGGCGCTGGTGCATAACGGCGACTTTGCAAACTATCATTCCGTGTGCGAGTATCTCCGGCAGCGCAATATCTACCCCCAGTTCCTCACCGACACAGAGGTGTCCGTGCTTCTCTTTGACTTGTGGAACCGGGTCTATGGATACCCGCTTGAGTATATCATCGAGGCGCTGGCGCCAACCGGAGAAATGGATTTTGACTGCCTGCCGCCGGAAAAGCAGAAAATCTATCGTGCCATCCAGACGTCACACATTCACGGCTCACCTGACGGCCCCTGGTTTTTTATCATCGCACGGCATGATCCCTACACGCACCGCTATCAGTTAATCGGCATAACTGATACATCAATGCTGCGGCCCCAGGTATTTGCCCTGCAGGAAGGCGGGGACGTGCAGATAGGACTTGTCTGCTCCGAAAAACAGGCAATTGATGCAACCCTGCACAGCCTCTCGGAGGAAGACCGGCGCTTCAGCCCCATTGCCGATAAATACTGGAATGCCCGCGGCGGCAGCCACACGGATGGCGGCGCATTCCTGTTTGAGTTCCAGAAGGAGAAAGCTTCAGCTGATGCGTTCTCATTTACCTGTACGGATAAGTTCGGCACGGTAATCACCACCCCGAAGGAAAAGAAGCCGCTGGACAGAACCATCGAGATATTCTCCGTCGATGCGGCAGCAGCGGGTGCCCGGGAAATTAATAAGGCAATTGCAGGAAAAAGCGCCCGGGACCTGTTCCTGTTTATCAGTGATAGGGTAGCGCAGTGGGATTTTAATACCTTCGGATGGTGCTGCCGGAAGATTGCAGAACACAGCTTTAGGGGCACTGCCTGCAGAGAAAAGGCAATCCAGACCCTGACCTGCCTTGCAGATTTTCGCTATGACACGGGTGCAAAAAAGCGCAGCTCACTGCTTGAAATCATACACCGCTCCCTGAATGAAATATTTGCCGGGTGCCCCCGCATAACAGAGCCTGCATCTGACTGGTACGCATGGATTGACTGGAACCTGCGCACAGACCTGCGCGCACCCTCCGCCAGTCAGACTACCCTGATTGTCTGTTCCCGCGAGTTCCCGCCGGAAGGTGATGAATGCGATGCGCGGCTTCTGTGCCGGGCATATGAGCTTGGCTGGAAGCGGTTTATCGTTTACGGGTGCCGCGGGCAGCGGTTTTACGGCTGCGGCTTTGGCCCTGACACAAAGGGCGTGAAGATTGATGTCTATGGCAGTTCCGGTGATTATCTGGCTTCAGGCATGGATGGCATGGAACTCTGTGTCCATGGCAATGCCCAGGATCAACTGGGGCAGATTTTGAAAGAAGGCAAGCTGGTCATTTATGGCGACGTGGGGCAGACCTTCCTGTACGGCGCAAAGGGCGGCGAAGTCTATATACAGGGAAATGCTGCTGGCCGTCCGCTGGTAAATGCTGTCGGCCGTCCGCGGGTCGTCATAAACGGTACCTGTCTTGATTACCTTGCGGAATCATTCATGGCAGGGGATCCGCTCAAGGGCGGGGGGTTTGTCGTACTCAACGGCCTTGAGTTTGATGAGAACGGCACAATCAGGGAGCAGGCCACACCCTATCCCGGCTCCAACCTGTTTTCCCTGGCCTCAGGCGGCGCCATTTACGTAAGAGACCCGCACGGCACGGTGGTGGAAGAGCAGCTGAACGGCGGTGTTATTGTTCCCCTTTCCGGGGAAGACTGGGACCTCATCCTTCCGTACCTGCAGGAAAACGCAGCCTTGTTCGGCATATCCATAGAGAACGATCTGTTAACCGTCAGCGGCAAGCGCAAAAAACCTGAAGAGGTATACCGGAAAGTTGCAGCGGTGAAGCTTGCGGTGCTCACCGATATGGAAGACGAAGACTAACAGAAGTGCTGAGTGGTGCGTACGCAATGCGGTACGCAGTACCCGGTACGAGACAACGATTATATGAAAGCACTCCTGGCGTTAGAGGATGGATCAATTTTTGCGGGCACATCTTTCGGTGCGACGGGTGAAACGTCCGGCGAAGTGGTATTCAATACCAGCATGACCGGTTATCAGGAAATTTTAACTGACCCGTCGTATAAAGGCCAGATCATTACCATGACCTACCCGCTCATCGGCAACTACGGCATTAACGATGAAGACGTGGAATCCGCAAAGCCCCAGGTTGAGGGGTTTGTGGTGCGTGAGGTGAGCCGGATTGAAAGCAACTGGCGGTCGCAAAAATCTCTTGAGCAGTATTTGCACGAGCACCAGGTTATCGGCATCGAGGGGATTGACACCAGGGCTCTCACCAAACACATACGCACAGCCGGTGCCATGAAAGCGGTCCTGTCAACAGAAGACCTTGACGGACAGCGGCTGGTAAAGAAAGCCCGCGAGTCCCGGGGGCTGGTCGGCATTGACCTGGTACGGGAAGTAACCTGCAGCACAGCATATTCCTGGAATGAATGCGCCCGGGAGCACACCGGTCCGGCTGTCTTTCTTTACAAAGTGGCTGCCATTGACTGCGGCATCAAATATAACATCTTGCGCCTGCTGCGCGAGGCCGGCTGTGACGTGACCGTGGTTCCCGCCGGCATCAGCGCTGAAGCCATCGCCGCGCTTAACCCGGACGGGGTTTTTCTTTCCAACGGCCCCGGTGACCCGGCCGCAGTGCCCTACGTGGCAGAAACCGTGCAGAAGCTGATCGGCAGGTACCCGATATTCGGCATCTGCCTGGGCCATCAGATGCTGGGGCTCGCCTACGGCGGCACGACCTACAAGCTCAAATTCGGCCACCGGGGCGGAAACCAGCCGGTCATGCACCTCCCCTCGGGGAAAGTTGATATCACCAGCCAGAATCACGGGTTTTGCGTGGACATTGACTCCATCAACAAAGATGAGGTGGAGCTGACCCACGTTAATCTAAATGACCATACCGTTGAGGGGATGCGTCACAAAAAGCATCCGGTCTTCTCTATCCAGTATCACCCGGAATCATCTCCCGGCCCTCACGATGCCAGGTATCTGTTCAATGAATTCATTAAACTGATGCGCTGACGTCCTGTAGTAATGTATTCATAGTGCAGCCACAGCCTGCAGGCGGCGTTTTTTTATGCAATAGCCGCAGGCTGACGTCTCTCATTTGCCAGGTAATCAGATAGTAATCCATGCCGCGAAGAACTGATATCCACAAAATTTTAATAATCGGCTCAGGGCCCATCATAATCAGCCAGGCCTGTGAATTTGACTATTCAGGCACCCAGGCCTGCAAGGCGCTGAAAGAGGAAGGGTTTGAAGTTGTGCTGGTAAACAGCAATCCGGCTACCATCATGACTGACCCGGAGATGGCTGACCGAACCTACATAGAGCCCATAACCCCTGACATCGTTGAGCTGATTATAGCCCGCGAGCGGCCGGATGCACTGCTTCCCACCATGGGGGGGCAGACCGCTTTGAATGTTGCATCGCAACTGTGGCAGAATGGCGTAATTGAGCGCTATGGGGTAAAAATGATTGGTGCCAATTACGAGGCGATTCGCAAGGCAGAAGACCGGGAATACTTTAAAGAGGCCATGAAAAAGCTGGGACTCGACCTCCCCGAAAGCGGTCTCGCCCACACCATGGAAGAGGCGCGAAAGAATGCAGCCGAGATCGGCTTTCCCATAATAATACGCCCCAGCTATACCCTGGGCGGAACCGGCGGCGGCATTGCCTACAACATCCAGGAGTTTGAAGAGATAGCCGCCCAGGGGCTGCAGAACAGCATGATCAGCGAAATTCTCGTTGAGGAATCGGTGATCGGCTGGAAGGAGTACGAGCTTGAGGTCATGCGCGACCTGAAGGATAACGTGGTTATCATCTGCTCCATTGAAAATTTTGATCCCATGGGAATCCATACCGGCGACAGCATTACCGTAGCGCCGGCGCAGACCCTCACCGACAAAGAGTACCAGAAGATGCGCGATGCCGCAATTGCCATAATCAGGGAAATCGGCGTTGAGACTGGGGGATCAAATATCCAGTTTGCGGTAAATCCGGAGAACGGCAGGATGGTGGTGATAGAGATGAACCCGCGGGTTTCGCGCAGTTCCGCGCTCGCCTCAAAGGCAACCGGATTCCCCATTGCAAAGATGGCTGCAAAGCTCGCCGTCGGCTACTCCCTTGATGAAATCCCCAACGATATTACCCGGGAGACCCCTGCCTCTTTTGAGCCAACCATTGATTACTGTGTGGTCAAAATTCCGCGGTTCACCTTTGAAAAATTTCCGGAAACCGACCCTACGCTGGGCATCTCAATGAAATCCGTTGGCGAGACCATGGCCATCGGGAGAACCTTTAAAGAAGCTCTGCAGAAGGGGCTCCGGTCTCTTGAGACCGGCTGCTGCGGGCTGGGGGCAGACGGCAAAGACCTTGCGTTTACTAATCGGGAGGAATGGTACAACACGGTGCGCAAAAAACTGGCCACCCAGAACTCGGAGCGGATATTCTATATACGTCATGCATTTCAACTCGGCATATCAATAGATGAGATTCACCAGCTTTCCAAAATCGACCCGTGGTTTCTTTATAATATAAAACAGATTGTTGACATGGAGCAGGAGATAAAGGAGGCTGTAGCAGCATCCCCTGCCTCCTCTGCAACAGGCGCAATCCCTGCCCTGCGCGATGCAGAATTCTTAAGAAAGATAAAGGAGTACGGGTTTTCCGATAAGCAGCTTGCCTGGCTTACCCATTCAGACGAAGGTACTATCCGGAGCGCGAGGAAAAAGGCGGGCATTGAACCGGTGTTTAAACTGGTGGATACCTGTGCTGCAGAGTTTGAAGCATACACGCCGTACTACTATTCGACGTATGAAAAAGAGGATGAGATCAGAAAGAGCGCCAATAAAAAAATTATGATCCTTGGCGGGGGCCCGAACCGCATCGGCCAGGGAATTGAATTTGACTACTGCTGCGTGCATGCCTCATTTGCTCTGAAAGAGCTTGGCTATGAGACCATCATGGTAAACAGCAATCCTGAGACGGTGAGCACTGATTACGATACATCAAGCAGGCTGTATTTTGAGCCCCTGACCCTTGAGGACGTATTAAATATTGTCGAGAAAGAGAACCCTGACGGAGTGATCGTCCAGTTCGGCGGCCAGACACCGCTCAATCTTGCAATCCCGCTCTCACGCTACAACGTTCCCATTATCGGCACATCACCGGACAGCATTGACCGTGCAGAAGACCGGGAGCGGTTCAAGGAAATTCTCATAAAGCTTGGGCTGCATCAGCCGCCCAATGCCACTGCCACAACTGCCGGCGAGGCAATACAGAAGGCAAAAGAGCTCGGGTTTCCGGTGCTGGTGCGGCCATCCTATGTTCTGGGCGGCCGCGCCATGCGCATCGTCTATGATGAAGAGACCCTGGCGGGCTTCATACAGGAAGCCATTCAGGTCAACCCTGATCACCCGATTCTGGTTGACAAGTTCCTTGAAGATGCGCTGGAGATTGATGTAGACGCGGTGGCAGACGGGGAGACCTGTGTTATCGCCGGGATCATGGAGCATATCGAGGAAGCCGGCATTCATTCAGGTGACAGTGCCTGCGTTATACCGCCCTACTCTTTACCGGAGCATATCATTGAAATCATTCGGCAGAATACCTGCGCTCTTGCCCGGGAGCTCAACGTTATAGGGCTGATGAATATACAGTTTGCGGTAAAAAATGATACGGTATATATTCTTGAAGTCAATCCCCGGGCGTCCCGCACCGTACCGTTTGTCAGCAAAGCAACCGGCATTCCCTGGGCAAAGATTGCTGCCAGGATTATGGTCGGCAAAAAGCTGAAAGATCTCGGCATAACCAGGGAAGTTAAGATAGATCATTTTGCGGTCAAGGAGGCGGTCTTCCCGTTCAACCGGTTCCCGGGTGTTGACCCAATTCTTGGCCCGGAGATGAAATCTACCGGTGAAGTGATGGGCATTGATGAGGAATTTGGAAAGGCTTTTGTTAAATCACAGATTGCCGCCGGACAGCGATTGCCCCGGGAAGGCACGGTTCTCATCAGCGTTAATGATAAAGATAAAAAATCTATCGTCTCCAGCGCAAAACAACTGGAAGGCCTTGGATTCAGTCTGACAGGAACCAGCGGAACTGCACAATTCTTAAGTGATCATGGGATAGTTACCCGGACCGTTGCAAAGCTTGGCGAGGGGCGGCCGCATATCATAGACCTCATCACTAACGGAGAAATCAACCTGGTAATCAACACCCCTTCGGGGAAAGATTCTGCCGAGGATCAGAAACGGCTGCGCAGAAGCGCTATTATGTACGGCATTCCCTATATCACAACCGTCCCCGGAGCAGCAGCAGCAGTACGCGGCATCGAATCCCTGAAGAAGGGCGATATTACGGTAAAGACCATACAGGAATACCACCGGGGTATACATAAATAAAAATCCAAATATCAAAGAACCAAATGTCAAACGGGAACAGTTTAATTTGGCATTTGAAATTCATTTGAAATTTGGGTTTTGACATTTGACATTATAAAACGACGTTGTTTTTTGAGTATGAAAAAAAATCCAGATTCTTTCGGAAAGCTCCCCCGATACACGCCGTTGTCCCGCAGCCTCCGCGAAGAATGCGGTATCTTCGGGATCTTCAATCACCCTGAGGCATCCCGCCTCACCTATCTCGGGCTCTACGCACTGCAGCACCGCGGCGAAGAGAGCGCCGGCATCGTGGTGTCTGATGGCAGGAAAGTCTCC
>CAIYCZ010000159.1 GCA_903924805.1 uncultured delta proteobacterium
TATCCCTGGAGGAACTGTCGTCATTGACACACAGGGGTTTTATCCTGTATACTTTCCTTAAAATTTTTTCCCGGGACTGTGTGTTTTTTATGGATAGCAAAAGAAAAAAACTTTTACATAACGGTGCTTCGCTTGTCCTTGCCCTTTTCCTGTTTTCCGGCATGCAATACCAATGCAGGAATGAGGGGCTTATGTATCTTCCCACCGGCACATTCAGAGATCTCATGTGCGCAGCCTGGAAGCCGGGGGATGCGTATGCCCTGGTGGCAGGCAATGGCGTATTTCGCTATGACGGCAATAGATTTAAGATGCTGTCGTTAAAAATTCAGGGTAATGCAGTGGCATGGAAACCTGACGGCTCTTATGCCCTTATTGTTGGGAATAACGGCTCTATAATAAAATATGATGAGAAAGAATTCATCCCAATTCCCTGTAATTCTCAGGCTCCTTTGAACGCGGTGTCCTGGGCGCCGGATGGTTCGTATGCCTTAATTGTTGGCTACGCAGGAGCCATTCTAAAATACAACGGCTTGAAGCTTGAAGATGTTTCCGTTATGGATAATGGCCTGTTCCTGGAAGGGGTTGATTTCAAGCCGGATGGCAGCTATGCGCTGATTGCCGGCATCCGCGATTATGCAAACCTCATGGTCTATACCTATGATGGAACTGAACTCTCAACACTGCTTACTGGTGAGTCTGTCTGGCCAAGCGATGTGAAGTGGGATATGACAGGAGACTATGCGTTAATTTCTCTCGATTGGGGACATGTATTAAAGTTTGATGGGGAACAGTTTGTGGATATGGACACCGGCATGTGGCAAAAAACCGATGGACTGGATGGGATTGATTTCAGCCCGGAAAGTAACGCTGCGCTCATTGTAGGCGCATGGTCACACCAGCCCTTAAAACCATATCATACGGTACTTTTATATAAGGATGGCACGTTTTCGACGCTACTCAACAAACAGGCTCTGTCTCCGCTTGTGGAAGCAGCGTGGCGGCATGACGGGCAGTACGCACTGATTGTCGGCAGGCAGGGGACAGCATTAAAATACACCCCGTGACAGACACCATTGACGAACAGGGATTTTAATTCTATAGTTTAAATATGCTAATCTCATATCACAAATTTTTCTTATATTATATAAGGAGGGATATACCATGATTGGCAACCGAATGCGTGAGGCAATAAATATACAGATTAAACATGAGCTTGAATCATATTATATCTATCTGTCAATGGTGGCCTATTTCCACGAGCAGAACCTTGATGGCATGGCCCACTGGATGCGCTGCCAGGCACATGAGGAGATGATCCATGCCATGAAATTTTTTGACCATATAATCGACCGCGGAGGAGAAGTTAAATTGCTGGATTTAAAGCAGCTTAAAACAAACTGGTCTTCACCGCTTGAGGCGTGGAAGGATGCCTACGAGCATGAAAAATTTATAACCGGGAAGATTAATGAGCTCATAAAGATATCGCGGAAAGAAAGCGACTATAATTCAGAGCCCCTGCTCCACTGGTTTGCCAACGAGCAGATTGAGGAAGAAAAAAACACTGATAAGGTCGTTAAAGAGCTTGAGATGATTGGCAACAGTAAAGAGGGTCTCTTTAGGGTTGACCGCGAGCTGGGGTCAAGAGTTTTCACCCCGGGCTCACCCCTTGA
>CAIYCZ010000160.1 GCA_903924805.1 uncultured delta proteobacterium
AGCACGCCGAAACCGGCCAGGATTGAGCCCGGCAGCATGGTGAGCCCCGAGGTAAGTGTGGTAAACTGCCTGAAGCGCTCAAGATACATCGGAATGAGGAGAAAGATGCCATAGATGGACATGCTGAAAACAAACATGCAGATAAAGCTCAGGGTGAAATCGCGGTAGCGGAAGACCCGCAAATCAAAGAGCGGCTCTTTGCGCTTGAATTGAATAACGATGAATAAGGGAAAGCTTATCAGGAACACTGCTATCAGGCCCAGGATGTAATCGGATTGGAGCCAGCCTTTTTCCTGGCCTTTGCTCAGAAACGTTATCAGGGAGCCGAACGCAATCGCCATGGTGAGAAATCCCGGCAGATCAAAGGAGCGGGCTTTTTCATGTTCAGGGCTGGTTTCGCGCAGCAGCACCATGGTGAGAAAGATACCGATGATGCCGATGGGAACATTCACGTAAAAAATCCAGCGCCAGCTCAAATGCTCGGTAATGAAGCCGCCCAATGTCGGCCCCAGCGCCGGGGCACAGCTTGCTCCGAGCCCGTAGACTCCCAGCGCCGCGCCGCGCTCCTCATCCGGGAACACCTCGCACAGTATGGTCATGCCGATGGGAACAACGATGCCTTCGCCGATTCCCTGCATAAACCGGGAAATATTCATAAGCGTAATGCTATTGGCCTGGCCGCACAGAATGGAAAAAAAGGTGAAAATGATAAGCCCGACGAGGTAGGTGTTGCGATGCCCCAGTTTTGCTCCGAGCCATTCGACGCTGGTCATGGCAATCGCAGCGGCCGTGAGATAGGAGATAACTACCCATTGGACGCCATAGGTGTCAGTATTGAGGGAGGACATCATCTTGGGCAGCACAATGTCAACAATGGTTGCGTCAAGCAGGGCGATGAAAATCCCTATCATGACAATGCCGGCGGCTACCCATTTATTCATCGGGGGGTTATGAGGGCTGGTTTCCATGGTATGAGTCAGGGGCGGCTAATTGAGTTTTATCCCTATGGTTACCGAATATCCCGGCTTTAAACGATGCTCAGGGTCATCAAGAATCGCAATCTTAATCGGTATTCTCTGCACTACCTTGGTGAATTCTCCGGTGGTGGTATCCCGTGGAATGAGCATAAATTTAGCCCCTGATGCCTCGCCAATTTTAATGACCCTACCGTGAAATGTCCTGCGCGGGAACGCATCCACATCAAGGTCAGCCGTCTGCCCAAGCTGTACCCCTTTCATTTTCGTTTCTTCCAAATGCGCCCGGACAAACACATTGTCCGTATCATACACGCTGAATACCGGGAAGCCCGGGTTCGCATAATCTCCGGCAAAGATAAACTTTTTTGCCACTGTTCCATTTACCGGACTTTTAATCCTGGTGTGCTCAAGATTGAGCCTGGCGATTGCCAGAGCCTTTTCCGTCTCCCTGATAGACTCCTCCTGAGCAGCCAGGGTCTTTTCCAGTTCTTCCACCGTCAGTTTTGCGGTGAGTGCTTTTTTGCGGGTTGTTTGCGCAACCGTTACCGAAGCGCTGGCGCCATGAACACCTGCCTCAGCGCCATCCTTCTGTGCCTGTATCATATCCAGGCGGGTTTTGGGAACGCTTCTGGTTTTATATAAGTTCTCAATTCTCGGGAAATCTTTCTGCACCTGTTCATAGTCTGCACGCGCCTTCTTCATGCCAGCCTGGGCCTGTTTGATGCCGTCTTCTGCAATGGCAATGTCATGCCCGACCGTTTCCCTTGCTTTCTGCAGGCTCACCTTTGTCACTTCCACCACCTTTTTAATCTGCTCAAGCCGTGCTTCATATAGCTCAACCTGTGCCTGATAATCTATCGGGTCAAGGATGGCAAGCACCTGGTCCCTGGTAATAGTATCAGATTCATCTGCCAGAAGTTCCTTTATATGTCCGGCGACCCGCGGGGTCAGGTTGATGAGATCCGATTCAACAAAGGCATCATCAGTTATGGCATGGGTAAAACGATAATGGAGCCAGTTCCCGCCAACGGGTATTCCGATTATCAGGACAATAAGCCCGATGACGGCAGTAATTTTGTTCTGCCGGTTCATTCTATTCCACGTTTGTTTTATATTCACGGCGCAGACTCCTGTAGAAGTTTTGTTATTAACGGGTAAAAAGGCTCATGATATGAGCGTGAATTGCGTTCC
>CAIYCZ010000161.1 GCA_903924805.1 uncultured delta proteobacterium
CAGTCCGGTCGATACAGGTATGCTCAAGACAGGGAAAGGATGTTATGCTGAGAGTCCTGAAGGATGGCCGCATAGTTTCCCTTCATCCTCAGTTGCCGCTACCGAGCCGTATTGACTGATTGGAAAACGCTATTGAGACGTGGGAGTAGGGTGTCCGTGCATCTTAGCAGAAGGGACTTGGATGCCGTAGAGACTATCGATACAAAGAGATCCTACGGAGTTGCTGCATTCGGCTTCTCTGTGGTGGCTGCGTTTGTTATTCTTTGCGGTTATTACATTTTTGCCTATAGGGAGGATTTTCTTTTTGTAGCACAGGTGTCTTTTCCCGAAACTGCTGCCGCGGGCCTGCTCATCCTGGGGAGTTACGTGGCCAATTCGTATCAGTTGCACCTTTTCTTGCGAAAATTTGGCCTGACACTCGGATTTGTGGAACTTACAGCGCTCACCATGGGAATGCTTTTAGGCAATCTGGTTATCCCCATGCGGGGGGGAACCGGGGGGCTTGCTGTTTACTTGAAAAGAGTGCATGGCTTGGATTTTCAGGCTTTTGCAGTAATTTATGCCGGTACAGCACTCTTGGTCGCGTTGATAAACGCGGCATTAGCCATCTTTGCACTGGTGATACTGGGCTGGTTTTACGGTGTAGTCTATCCGGTTTTAAGTCTTTGCGTGGCAACCATCTTTGTATGTTGCCTTTATCTGGGTTTATTTCTTCCACCGATGAAATGGAAGAAGAGCGGTATCCTTTCCCCGGTTTTCCAGGCAGCCCACTCATGGCACGTGTTGACCAGGGATAGGCGTCTGTTGGCGTCTTTGGCGGTGTCCTTACTCATTATATCCCTTGTACTGACAGCAGCCTTTTATTTTATCTATCGGACTCTTGATACTCCATTATCTTTATTCGGTGTGCTTGTAACATCCTGCCTGGGCAACGTGGCGAATCTCATACCGCTCACCCCCGGATCCTTGGGCATCTTTGATGCAGTGGTAATTCAGATACCGCAGTTATTCGGAGTGGATCCTGCCAGAGCTATAGCTGCAACTCTCGTATTCAGGGTTCTGTGCTTCTTCTGGGCCCTCCTGTTGGGAATCCCCGGAATGTATTATCTTTTCAAGAACGGGCCGACCGGCAAACCTTGAAAAATTTTCTCAACATAATACCCAGGATCGCTCACAGAAAACTCCTGACATCCTCTCGACGCTTCCTGCACACCAGGATGATTCACACAATGAGGATCGGTTTCTGCTCCCCTTTAACAATTCTGTCCCCCACCGTGGTCCCGCAAAGAGCGCAGAGATATTCGTATTTGTCGCCCTCCGGCAATACGAGCAGGAGCCGCTCCCTTACCGGGGTAGCTCTCTTACATTTCGGGCAGTATAATTCAACCGCTTGAAATTTCTCGAACTGCTTCTTTTTGACCCCCCGAGCCTGTCCGGGCACCCCAAGTTGGCGATTGACAACTCTTTTCATGGCATCTCCCGCGTCGTTGTTTGGCATTATTTTCATGTATTCTTATCCTGCTCTAAAAACCGCACTAAGTTAAAACTTGTCAACCAATAGCCAAAAGGTCAATTTCCGGTCAAGGAAAAAGTTTCTTCTCGATAGCTTGCCCTCGCCCTGTGTTGACAAAAAGGTGCGAAACACGTATAAACATAAAAGAATACATGCAATAATGAGACAAAAAGGGCTTTCAGATGGAAAAAAGAGACCTTGATCTCATCGCAAGATGGCAGGGAGACGATCCTGAACTGAAGAGGCTCTGGCAGGAACATCTTGAATTCGAGGAACAACTGGAGGCGTTCCAGAAGAGAGTCTACTTGTCGCCTGCTGAAGATATGGAGCGGAAAACACTGCAGAAGAAGAAGTTGAAAGGCAGAGATCAGATTGAGCGTATTCTCGTAAGGCTTCGGGAGACACAGTAAGTTATAGCTCTGGGTAACAGTCGCTACTCTGCTCATCGGTGCAAAAAACACTGAAAAAAAGTGCGGACGCTCCCAGTTATCATAAGCGCCAGAGGGTGTGGACAATTCGTTAGCATGAGTCGCTGGATCAGTTATCGACATGGCTAAATATTTGGCTGAGAAATCGTCTGGAAACCC
>CAIYCZ010000162.1 GCA_903924805.1 uncultured delta proteobacterium
TTGCTGATTTAATCATAGTGCTAATTAATGAAGAAAAAAAGACCCAAAATAAGGAAGTTGCTGCTCTTGTGACAGCTGTCACGAAAGTTGGTGAATATCGATCGTTCAGGTATTATCCTTATCGTTGCATATTCAGGATGGGAGGACTGCCCCAAAGTCTTTATAATGCGATAGAAAACCTGCTTCAGTTGCGAATTGATTAAATTAACATGGAGTGCAATACTGTTCATGATCTGATGGGCGGAGATGACAATCATCAAAGGTATCGCTATAAATCCTTTGGGGCAGTCCTCCCATCCAGTTTAAGCAGTCTTTATGCAATTGCAAGGTAAATTGAAGTATCGGCTCATTATTGATAAACTAAATAATAGCAGAGACTATCAGGTTGGAGGTTGTGTGATGGATAAGAGACATGAAATTGAAAAACTCGCTTACGAGTTTTTCCAGAGGGACGGTTGTGTGCATGGCCTCGAATTCGAGCACTGGATAGAGGCCGAAAGGGTCGTGCATACCAGATACGAGATTCTCCCTGCTGAAAAGCCGGCGAAGGTGAAAAAGCCTGTTGCCACAAAGGGAGCCTCGCTAAAAGGTACAGGAAAAGAGCGCAAGACGGCCAGGAAAGCCCCGGCAAAAGGAAAGACCAAAAAGGCTGGCAATTCATAAATAAGAATCGATCCAGTAAGCAGGTCCGTTTGTTGTCCTGAAGTTCGACACGAGGGTCCGGCGATCTCCCTAGCGGCATTACTTCTCTCTTGTGTATTCGCAAATCCTCCATTTGTCGTCAACCGCCTGCAATGATACTATTCATAAATAACGAAGTAGATTTTTCATATCAGGGGGAATGAGGAGTGCTATGAAGGAAGCTATGTTCTACGATAAGATCTCGGACGGAAAGGTCAGATGCCATCTCTGCTGCCAGAACTGTACGATATCTCCCGGCAAGAGAGGCATTTGTGCGGTCAGGGAAAACAGGGACGGCGTTCTCCAGTCCCTTGTCTACGGAAAGATTGTGGCCCGACATGTGGACCCGATTGAGAAAAAGCCCCTTTTCCATTTCTACCCAGGTTCCCGCTCCTATTCTATAGCAACGGTGGGATGTAATTTCAGGTGCTTGCATTGCCAGAACTATGACATATCGGAGTATCCGAAGAATCATCCGGATATCCCCGGAATCGACATGACCCCCGAGGAGGTAGTCAGGGAGGCCGAGGCTGCGGGTTGTAAAAGTATTTCTTATACCTATACGGAGCCGACCGTCTTCATGGAATTTGCGTACGAATGCGCGCAACTCGCCCACGAGAGGGGGATACAGAATGTCTTTGTGAGCAACGGATATACTTCGCCCGCTGCTGCCCGCTTGATCGCTCCGTATCTCGATGCGAACAATATCGATCTGAAAGGGGATGATCATTTTTATAAAAAGGTGGCTGGTGCGCGTCTTGAGCCGGTGCTTGATACCATAAAGCTCATGAAAGACCTTGGCGTGTGGGTCGAGATCACAACGCTTATTATCCCGACCTACAATGATTCCGATGACTTCCTGCACTGGGTAGCAGAGTTCATAAAGTCGGTCGATCCGGCAATCCCCTGGCATGTTTCGCAATTCTATCCTACCCATGAGCTGCTTGATCAGCCCCGCACGCCAGTGAGTACCCTGAGACGGGCGAGGGAAATAGGGCTCAGGGCGGGCTTGAAATATGTCTATGAAGGCAATGTGCCCGGCGAAGGAGGGGAAAA
>CAIYCZ010000163.1 GCA_903924805.1 uncultured delta proteobacterium
AGTATTTTATTTAATGAAATTTGTAATTGATTTTAACGGTAACTTTTAGTAATATTTTAAAAGTAATAATATTAAACCATTCTATAGAAAGGATGCAATATGCTTAGCAAAATTAAATTTTTTATTTTTCTATTACTCATTATAGCCTTTCCTGCATTAGCAGAAAGCTCGACAGTTGGCGCACCGTGGCCTATGTACCAGCATGATATTTTTCATACCGGCCGGACCCTGAGCGTGGGACCTGCGGAGGGTGAGCTAAGCTGGCAAAAAAATATCGGTGCCGGCACTTCTTCGCCGGTTGTTGATATTGACGGGGTTATTTATGTGGGGTCGACACAGGGTAAATTATATGCATTCTACCCTGACGGAGAGCAGAAGTGTACCTGTGAAACAGGTGCTGCCATTGCAGCAACACCGCTTATTGCTCCGGATGGAACCGTCTATGTGGCTGCAAGCGATGGCAAGCTGTATGCGGTGAATTCTGATTGCAGTGTGAAGTGGTCTTTAAACATTGGCGGCGGTCTGTCTGCGCCTGCCCTCGGTCCGCAAGAAAGAATTTATGTGGGGTCAAGCGGCGGCTTTCTCCATGCAATAAACAGCATGGGGGAGGAGGAATGGAAATATCCTACCGGCGAGATCGGACCGTCATCGCCTGCCTTTGATTCCTCGGGAAATATATATATAGGTTCAGCTAACGGGGTGCTCTTCTCAATCCGTCCTGATGGCACACTGCGCTGGTCATATGATACCAAGGGAGATACTATTACCTCTTCTCCGGTTATAGGAAAGGATGATACTATCTATATCGGAACGATTACTTTTCTTGTTGCGGTTACGTCAGACGGCACTAAAAAGTGGGAATTTCAGCCATCCCCCGATACGGGGTTTTTTTCTTCACCGGCCATAGATACTGATGGAGCCCTGCATATCGGTGACTTAATTGGTTTTGTATATACGGTAGACCAGAATAGCGGCTCCACCCTATCATCAATATGGACAATAAACTTTCCAATTACTTCAGCACCGATCCTGGATGAAAAGGGGAATTTATACATAGGGACTGGGAATTATCTCTATGCCTATGGCCCGGAACATAATCTGTTGTGGAAATTCAGCACCAATGAACAAGTAGATGCTTCTCCTGCACTTGACTCAAACGGGGCGCTCTATTTTGTATCTCAGGATGGCTATCTATATGCAATCGGTGCTCCTGCCCAGAGTTTTTCCATTTCCGGCACTATTAACGGTAACGGCACCATAACAAATGATATGGTGGTCTATGTAAGCGGTCCTCAGGAGCGGGCTGCCCGGGTGGCTACCGATGGTACCTATGGAGTGCGCGGACTGATGCCGGGAGAGTATACGGTTACGCCCTATAAAGCAGATGTATTATTTGATCCCGCCAGCAAAAAGATTACCCTGGACAATAACGACCAGAGTGATGTTAGTTTTTCCGTAAAAAGCATCGGGCCGTCAATCCTTTCATCTGCTGCTGACCCTTCCCAGGTCCCCAATGATGGCGCAACCCAAGTTCTGTTGACCGCAGAGGTGTTTCAGCCTTCAGGACAAACTCCCGGCTCGGTAACGGTTGATCTCTCCGCAATCGGGGGTATTGAGGCGCAAACCATGTATGACGATGCAACACAGGGTGATGCACAAGCAGGAGACGGGATCTATTCCTTTGCCACCACGGTTACGGCAGCTACCTCGCTGGGGTTAAAAGCCCTGCTTATTACCCTGTCAGCAGAAGAGGCGGCTGTTGCCCACGCCGTGATTAATGTTGAGGTCGTAAACACCTTTACAGGTGGCGGCGCGCAGAATCTGACGGTGAACAACGGGCTTTC
>CAIYCZ010000164.1 GCA_903924805.1 uncultured delta proteobacterium
AAAACATATTAATCAGGGTGGGAATAAAATAGGGGACGGTTTCCACCTGCGCCTGAAACTCAACCTGCACAACAGTGGGCTTAATTTCTTTTACCAGATCCTCAACCGTGTCAAAATCCTCCTCAATAAAGGTAACGCCATAACGGTCCTGCAGTATCTTTTTCTCCTGCTGCATGAATTTATTTTTCATGGCAGGGACAATAAATACTTCTGCGCCGAACTCTGCTATGATTTTGCCGATGGATACCTCGTTAGCCGGCCCCGAGACCAGCAGCATGCGGACCTTCTGCCTGGCAAATTCTTTGCGTATCTTTTCCAGCTCAGGCTTGACGCGCTTTTCCTCTTCATCCACAATGTCGTGCAGCTTCTGGCATTTTTCATAATCTGCAATGCCCCGCAAAAAAAATAACATCGCTCTTATTGACGAGGGTTCCCGCAGTAAGGAGCTGTGATGGGCGGCAGGACATGGAGCCCACCTGGTTTTGATAGGAACAGGGCTGCGGGCCATGGAGCAGGGGGATGACCCCTTCGATTTTCCCCAGGCTTGCCAGTGCCTGAATCGTTGAACAGCAGTGTTCATAACTTTTTAATGACATACTATATTCCTTGCCTTAGATAATGTAATTATTTTTGTACTATCGTGCGCCACCATGTATACAACTCTTCAAAATTAATCGATTTAGGAATGGTGAACATTTTATTGTTCCAGATATTTTCGGTGAGCGTCCGGAACGCATCACACTCCTTTGAATCAGGCGCCAGCTGGTAGAGCGTCATGCCTTTCCCCGAGCATTCCTTTATCTTCTCGCTGTAAGGGATAAACCCCACTACCTGCGTCCCCATCATCTCCGCAAACGTCCCCAGTATCTCCTCCTCGTTCTTCAGCTCCCGCAGGTTTCCGATTATCCCCCCAAGCCTGGCTCCCGACCTGCCCGCGAACCGGGACACCGCCTTGCAGATGTTTGACGCCGCAAACAATACCTCGATCTCACCGCTGCTTACGATGTATATCTCCTCTGCATACCCCTGCCGGATCGGCATCGAAAACCCACCGCACACCACATCCCCCAGCACATCATAGAGCACTGCGTCAAGCTCCAGCTCCTTATACACATTCAGGTGCTGGAGCGTCTCGATGGCCTCGATTACGCCTTTGCCACCGCAGCCCAGCCCCGGGTCTGGCCCCCCGCTCTCCGCGCAGTATATCTTACCCTGGCACTCCGTATTCAACGGGCTGGCAAATACTATCTCATCACGGGTTATGGATTTGACATCAAAATTCTTCCGGCGCAAGGTATCAAGCACGGTCTTTGGCATTTTACCCCGCAGCAGAAGCCGCGTGCTGTCATGCTTCGGGTCACACCCCACGTGCATTACCTTTAATCCCCTGTCTGCAATGCCGAATGAGATGTGGGACGAAACCATGGATTTGCCGATCCCGCCTTTGCCGTATATCGCTAACTGTCGCATCTGCTCTGCCTCCGCCTATTCAAAATACTGCAGCCACCATTCATACAGATCTTCAAAATCTATCGTATGCGGAATCACCAGATTCTTGTTTGCCAGCAACGCATCCCCGATCCCGGTATAGATCTGTGCCTCTTCAGATTCAGGGGCAAGCGTGAACACGGTCTTACCCTGCCCCCCGCATTCCTTTACCACCTGGCTGAACGGGATGATGCCGATGATCCGCGTGCCTATCTTCTGCGCAAAGTCCTGCACCATCTGCAGTTCATTCTTTACCCGGCGCAGGTTGATGATCAGCCCCCCGAGCTTTGCACCCGAGCGCACTTCAAAACGCTTGATGACCTTTGACACATTGGTCACCTGGTACAGGGCCTCTAATTCCCCGCTTGCCACCACATAGGTCTCCTTGGCATAGCCCTGGCGTATGGGAAGCGAAAACCCCCCGCATACGACGTCTCCCAGAATGTCATAAATAACCATGTCAAAATTGTAGTTTTTGAAAACATTGAGCCGGGTCAGGGTCTCGATCGCCTCTACCACGCCCTTTCCCCCACAGCCAACTCCCGGCTCCGGCCCGCCGCTCTCTGCGCAGAATACCTTCCCGCCGTTCTTGAAGACTATCGGTGATTCATACACGACATCACCTACTGTAACCGTTTCATAGTCAAACTCCTTATCCCGCAATACATCAAGAATCGTCTGCGGGAAATCATCAAGCAGCGGCCGCGTGCTGTCGTTCTTCGGGCTGCACCCGATCTGCAGCACCTTCATACCCCGGTCCGCACACGTGTACGACAGATGTGATGCCACTGTCGACTTCCCGATCCCGCCTTTCCCGTATATCGCTATCTGGCGCATGTGCTTATACCGTCCTCCCCTGTTAAAGTTAAATCTTTTTCAGTATTGCCGACATTTTCCTTAATGTCTGCAATAGTGCGGCTTGATCCTTATTGTCTAATTTGGCAAAAATACTGCTCATTTCATTTGCCCGTATCTTTACGAATTGCTTATGTATCTTTTTCCCCTTTTCTGATAATTTAACTTTAACAACTCTTCTGTCCTCCGTATCTCTGAGCCGGTCAAGGAGTTCCGCCTGCACCAGCCCGTCCACCATCTCTGTCATGAACGGCATGGTAACGTTGGCATTCTTGCTGAGTTCTCCCATCCGATACTCCCGGTCTTCGTGAAACGCTGACAACGCCCTCATCTGTGATGGATTGAAGGGTATTCCCACGGTTTTACTGCTGCGCTTCACCATCTTTTTAAACAGCTGGGTAAACAGGTTCCGGAACTCGACTAGGTGCTGTTCAATTTCATTGATTCTGTCCATGCGATTATTTTTGCCCAATGCCGGCCCCCCCAATGTATTTAAATACTTAATACTTAAGTAACTGAAATATTCACTAACTGAACAGAGCACGCTTGTCAAGAAGTTTTCACGGACGCGCGCATGAAAAATTATTATTTGACACAACTGCTGATATTTACTATGTTAATCCGCATAGTACGCAGCAGTGCGGGACATGTGCTTAGTCACGTGTGACCTAACAATTAAGAGGTATAAGAAATCATGGCTACAAAGAAAAAGATTGAAAAAGAGAGCACGGGAAAACAAGCTAAAAAAGCAATTAAGACCATCGGACTGGTTGGTGCCGGGCAGATGGGGAAGGGGATAGCACAGGTTGCAGCGCAGACAGGGTATCATGTTATTGTGGTAGAGCCCTATGAAGAGGTGATTACCAAGGCAAAGTCAGAGATTACTGGTAATCTTAATAAAGCTGTTGATCTTGGCAAAATAGGGAAAAAGGAAAGAGATAAAGTCCTGTCTATGATATCATATTCAAAAGATCTCAATGACCTTGAAAAGGCAGATTTTATAATTGAGGCAGCAATTGAAAGCGCAGCGGCAAAAATTGACATCTTTTCCACCCTGGATAAGATCTGCGCTCCCCATGTCATATTTTCCACCAATACCAGTTCTGTGCCGATTGGGAGACTTGCGCGATCAACCAAACGGCCGGATAAGGTGATCGGGATGCACTTTATGTATCCGGCACAGAAGATGAAGCTCCTTGAGATAGTGAGAACTCCTGCAACATCTGAAGAGAGCTACCAGATCGTTAAAGGGCTGGCGCTGGAGATGGGAAAGTCCCCCATAACTGTCACTGACCGGCCCTGCTTTGTTACCAGCCGGCTGATCCAGACCCTCATCAATGAGGCAATCTTCTGTCTCTACGAAGGTGTGTCAACCAGGGACGAGATTGATACAGCCCTGAAACTGGGCATGAATCACCCCATGGGGCCACTGGAACTGGCTGACTTTATCGGTCTTGATGTGGTGCTTTCCATGCAGCAGGCACTCTATGACGGATTCAAGGAGCCTAAATACCGGCCATGCCCGCTTCTGGTAAGTCTTGTTGAGGTGGGACATCTGGGAAGAAAGACGGGCAGGGGGTTTTACGAATATAAATAAAATAAAGGTGAAGAGGTGAGTCGGTGAATGGGTGAATAGGAAAAAGGTAAAAAGGCCAAGAGGCCAAGAGGCCAAGAGGCTAAGAGGCTAAAAGGATAAGAGTGTAAAAGGCGGAGAGGTTAAGTAATCTTTTCGCCTTTTTATTTTGTGTAATTTAATTGCAACAAATTTTTAATATAGTTTATAATACAAAAAATATTATTATTCTTATCTTATGGATACAATTAACAATTTAAAATTAGACAAAAGTGCCTTCACTGTTGCGTCACTCACCGATACATCTG
>CAIYCZ010000165.1 GCA_903924805.1 uncultured delta proteobacterium
GATTCTGATTATTTAATTGAATGAATTCTTTGATAGCAGCAACCAGTTCTGGAACACTTTTAAAGACGCCCCGGCGGATCCTCTTGCGTGTAATTTCGCCGAGCCATCGTTCCACAAGGTTCAGCCAAGACGAACTGGTCGGTGTGAAATGTAAGTGAAAACGAGGATGGTGTTGGAGCCATGCTTTCACATTAGGGTGATTGTGAGTGCCATAGTTATCCAGGATTAGATGAAGATCCATTCCCCGGGGAGTTTCACGATCAATCTTACGCAAGAACTTTAGAAACTCCTCGTTGCGATGAAGCGGATAACAGGTGCCGATTACGGTACCGGCAAGCACATTCAACGCTGCAAAAAGACAGGTGGTCCCGTTGCGTTTATAATCATGCGTCATTGTCCCACAGCGACCTTTTTTCATCGGCAGCCCGGGTTGGGTTCGGTCCAGCGCTTGTATCTGAGACTTTTCATCGACACACAGCACCAGGGCTTTCTCCGGAGGATTCAAATAGAGACCGACCACATCCGTCAGTTTTTCAACAAACCGTTTATCCGTGGACAATTTGAACGTCTTTGTTCGATGGGGTTGCAACCCGTGGGCATTCCAGATTCTCGCAACACTGGAGTGACTCACCCCCAGTTTTTCCGCCATCATTCGGGTGCTCCACTGAGTCGCACCTGGAGGTGTCGTCTGAAGGGTCGTCTCCACAATCACTTTAACTTTCTGGTGATTCAAGCGTTGGGCGCTGGGACCATGGGGGGCGTCTTCGGACAATCCCAAAGGCCCCTGTTTGCGGAATCGCTCTCGCCAAAGCAGAACCGTTGGACGAGAAGTCCCCAGCTCTTTGGCAATTGCGTTATTGGATCGTCCGTCTGCTGCAAGCAGGCATATCTGGGATCGCAAAACCATTCTTTGCGGCGCGGTCCCTGCTCTGATCCATTTCACAAGGGTTCTTCTCTGCTCTCTTGTCATTGGCAATGCATCGGTTGGTTTCCACATAACACCAACCATATCACTATAAATTCTTATTGTAAAGATATTACTAATACATTACACTAGTTTCTTGACCTTGCTGGAGCTTCCTGTTATATACAGCCCCATTGATACTGTCAGGGATAAAACCCTGAGGCTTTTGCATCGAATATAACTCCTATAACTGCCAGGAGACTCTTTAAAAAGCATGCTTGTTTAAAATAATTAAAATGATATAATTTTGCCCAATTATGCAAAATAAATAACTACGGAGAATCTTTATCGCCTACTGGATGTTTAACAAATTTTCCCTGCTTCAGAGGCAGTTATACCTCCTGATTTTCGTGCACTCTGAGGTTATATGTTAAGCCCTTATACATTCATTATTGAAACAGGGTATAAGCTGCTTGCCGGCATATCACCCTGTAATGCATGGTCTCATTTTCAAGAACTGCAGGCCAACCAGTGGCTGTCATATGAACAGCTCTGTGGAATCAGGTGGAATAGGTTAAAAAAGCTGCTGCATTTCAGTTATGAGAATATTCCTTTTTACTGCAATCTGTGGAAAGCGCATGGGGTTGATCCGCGAAAGTTTACCGCAGAGAAGGATATGGTGAATCTGCCGGTAGTTTCCAAGCGGGAGCTGGCTGAAGCGCAAAAAAATGATGAATTCCTCTTAAGTAAAAGAGGCAGGTACGAGATGACTCACACCTCTGGGACAACAGGAGAGCGGTTTCAGGTACCATTTACGTTTGCCGGGTTTCAAAAGAAGTATGCCAATCACCTGCGCCAAGTCTATGCTTCGGGCTGGCGTCTGGGGATGAAATCTGCAACACTTCATTATTCAGGACACCCCCAGTTTAAAGGGAAGTACTCGGGGAGACCTGAGGACCGTGAACCGTTTTTAACGCTGCGCGAGACGGCACTAAGCTGTGCTCACCGGCGATTGGTACTAACGCCCTATTATGAGACCGCCCTGGGTAATGAGGCATTCCCGGAAGAGTGGTACCGGCAGCTCAAAAGGTACTCCCCATACCTGTTTGAGACTATGGATTTTAATCTTCCGTTGCTCAGGGAGTATATGGAGCGAAAAGGGTTGCCGCGTCTTTCAATACCAAAGACGTATGTACTGGGAACCTACAGCAGCAGCCTGAGAAAGTCCCTGGAAGATTTTTTTAATACCGAAATTTTTGACCGCTATTCTCCCCATGAAATCGAAGGAGTCGCCTTTGCCTGCCATGTGCACAAGGGCATGCACATGGCTATTGATTCATATCATACGGAGTTCCTCGACCAGCATAACAGGCCGGTCAGCCAGGAAGAAACAGGGTTTATCGTTGTTACTGACTTGGATAATGATTTGATGCCGCTCATCCGTTATAAAGTGGGTGATGTGGGGCACTATTATGCAGAGCGATGCACCTGTGGCAGAGGATTCCCGCTTATGGGTGAAATTGACGGGAGGGTACGAGACCTGTTTACATTAAAGAATGATAAAATAGTAGCGCCCGCAAAGATTGCCGCAGTCCTTCAGGATGAGACAGCGGTAAGTCTATTTCAGGTTATACAGAATTTAGACAACGACATTAATGTAACAATTGTTCCTAATAAAAATCTGTATTCAACGAGAGTAGAAGAACGAATACAGCATCGATTAACTGAAATATTGGGCAACGATGGAAGAATATTGATTGCAACGGCACCGGCGGAACATATTGATCTGGAAACAAATGGTAAGTGCTGTTTTGTGAAAAGAGAGAAGCCAGAAACATACCATTGAAAATCAGAATGCAATCAGGAGATTAGTATGCCTATTCCCATGAGTAAACCCTCTGTTGGGAAAGCTGAGCTTAAGATGCTTGCGGAGGTGTTTGCCAGCGGCTGGCTTGGTGAGGGAGTCGTTACTGAACAGTTTGAAAGGAAAATTGCTGTGTTTACCGGTGCTCCCTATGTGGTGGCTGTTAACACGGGGACATCGGCCCTGCATCTTGCTTTGCATACCCTGGGAGTCGGCAGAGGGGATGAGGTCATACTTCCATCAATGACCTTCATCAGTGACCCCATGGCAGTTATACTGTCTGGAGCAAAACCGGTCTTCTGCGATATCGAGATAGAGACATTAAACATTGATCCAGACAAGGTTGCCGCATTAGTAACCCCGAAGACCAAAGCGATCATGCCCACCGATTTTTCCGGTTTTCCCAGTGATGTCAGGGCGATTAGAAGGGCTGTCGGTAAAAAAGATATAAAAATTGTGCGCGATGCCAGTCATTCATTCGGTTCTAAAATTGATGGTACTGTTATCGGGGTTTCTTCCGGTGAGGATATTACCTGCCTGAGCTTTGATCCTATTAAGAATATTACCTGCAGCGAGGGTGGAGCCCTGTTGCTTAAGGACTGCAGCCTTACAGAGAAGCTGCGTTCCCAGAAAATGCTTGGTATTGTAAAAAACACCTGGCACAGTTTTTCGAAAAAGAGGATTGAACACCGGCGGGTAGAGCAACTGGGATTCCGCTACCACATGAGTAACGTAAACGCTGCAATCGGATTAGTACAACTGAAAAAATTTAAAAAATTTGCGGTGAAACGGCGGCGCCTGGCTAAACGGTATGATGAGCTGTTATCGAAAAATAAACACATCACCCTGTTTAGAAGAGATTATAATCAGATTGTCCCATTTATGTACATTATTCGGGTACCTGCAGAGGATAGAGACCGTCTCATAAAATATCTTATTGAAAGAGGAATCCATGCAGGGCTCAGATATTATCCCTGCCATTTACAGCCATTTTTTGGTCACATACGGTCACGAAAACTGCCTGTTACCGAGCGTGTGGCTGAAGA
>CAIYCZ010000166.1 GCA_903924805.1 uncultured delta proteobacterium
CAGGTACAACATCATATCCCAGCGGGTTGATGTAACGGGCAAGACGGGTGATGTTCCCGCCTTTTCCGGCAGCATCCCATCCCTCATAGACAATGATGAACGGGATCTTCCGTTTGAAGAGGAGGTAATTGATCTCAAGCATCTCGATCTGCAGGTTGTTGAGCATATTCTGGCAATCTTCTTTTGAGTACGATAAACTGGCAGAAGATCTTCTCGCGACGGAGTTTTTCGGCGGCTTGGAAATGTTTTTCTGTCTTCCTTTTTTGGACCGTTCATCTGCCTCAGAAGCAACTCTTTTTTCGAGAGTTTTTACGAGGTATGAATATACCTTGAAAATGGTATACTTCCGGTCTGTGGCTTCAACCACATACCAGGGGGCATATTCTGTGTCAGTCTTTTCTATGAATTCATCAATAATCGGAAGATAGGTACCATAATTGTAATGGAAATCCCAGATGCTGGGGGTTACCAGCCATGCAGTGAGCGGGTTCCTCTCACGCTCTAAAAGCCTTAGTTTCTGTTCGTCCTTACTGATATGTAAAAAGAATTTGATGATAATTGCGCCGCTGTCGCTCAGCTGACGTTCAAAAATAGTTATTGAATTAATCTCCTCTTTGAGCGACTTTTTCCAGCCAATGCTGGATAGTTTTTCTGCAAGCGCCCTGCTGTACCAGCTGCGGGCAAAAAGTGTGATGCGTCCTTTTGAGGGGGTTTTTACCCAGAATCTCCACATGAACGGACGTGCCCGTTCTTCATCCGTGGCTTTGTCAGTTGCATGAAGGGTAAACCCACGGGGATCAAGAGACTGGATAATCTCCCTGGTGGACATGGTAATGCCTGCCGCATTCCAGCCTTCGATGACAATTATGATTGGGATCTTTAGATCGCGAAGTGTCCGCTGAAGGACACTCAGGCGCGCTTTCAAGGGGGGGAGGGATTTTTCAAATGTCTCATCGTCAATAGTCTTTGTTAAATCATATTTTTCGAACATCCATCCCCCTCAGGCTCTCAAAAGAATATGAATTCCTTTGATTAACAAACGAATCGTAGGGCATGACAGGTAATAAACCCTACCTGAATGGTATTAGGGAGGGTATTTTTTTAACCTGAAAATTATTTCATGAGAGAAAGGCCATTCTCAGTCGCGATGGTGACAAAGGCATCAGCAAGATGCCGTGCCTGTTTTGATGTTGTGCCGTAGGTGTTGAACTTCCAGACTTTCGTTGCTCCGGGAATTACACCAACAATACCTTTTTCTTCAAGGGCACCTGAAAAATAAAATCCCCTCTTCTTGTGGGATTCTGCCACTTTATCAAAAGACGCAATCGTATCTACCCGTGTCAGGGTGTGGTTCCTTGGGTATTCCGAAAGGACCTTTGTGCCAGAAACGGAAAGAAGTGCTTCAAGAACCATACGGTTGTTTTCCAGTTCCCGGTCAAAGTGCTTCACCCGTTCCTTCACAAGCGGGAACGAAGCCATCAAGCCTACCAGTGTTGCGCCCATCAGTGTGCAGCCCATCATTTCTGGCTCCTTAATCCCGAATTTACGTTTTGTCACATCGCCTTCAATTGCCGTAGTACGGAATACTTCCGCTGCTCGTTCCTTTGTTGCAGCAAGAACACCGGACGGAGCCGGGGCTGCCATACTCTTATGCCCGGAACCGACAACGAAATCTACCCCAAGATCTTTACCATCAACCGGCAGGATGCCGACCGTGTATGCCCCGTTATAGAGCACCGGGATATCGTAGTGGTGGGCCACTTTTGCGATCGCCTTCACATCATGTA
Source organism: uncultured delta proteobacterium (assembly GCA_903924805.1). GTDB lineage: Bacteria > Desulfobacterota > WTBG01 > CAIYCZ01 > CAIYCZ01 > CAIYCZ01. The sequence continues at coordinate 1,788 of CAIYCZ010000166.1, forward strand.
TGTTGCCATACTGGTAATCGACATGATCGATGAAGGCAAGAACGGGCACCCTGCCGGACTCCCGCATGACCTCTTCGATCTTTATTGCTGTCGCATCTGCAGTGATTTTATGATCTGCATCATGGGGGATCTCACGGGCGATACCCCCGGTTTCTTCGATGGCAAGGAACTCGGTATAGTGAGAAAGCGAAGTGAGAAGAACCGGGTCTCCCTTCCTGACGTAGGTGTTAGTGATGGCCTGGAACCCGCGCCGGGCACCAGGGACGGTTCTGACAGAATCCATGTTCAGCCACGCTGCGAGATCCCTGTGGAACTCGGCTATGGGTGGCTTGTTGATGTAATCGAGCCTGTTGGGTTTGCGGCAGTTATCGCAGACAGAATATCCATCTCCGTAAGCGATAACGGCTTTCATTGCATCAGCAGTGAGCCTTCCCCCGGCCTGGATCGGATCAATATTAATGAAGAGCTCATTCACCTGCCGTGCCTCAATCCCGTTTGCGCACCTCATTTCAGCATCTCCTGTTTTAAGGACGCAACCTGACGTTCGAGATTATCCAGCAGACGCTGGGCCTGTGCCCGCTGGGTTTCATCCAGCGAATGCTGTGGTGCGGTTTCGCGGAGGATCACCCGCAGGTCCGTCAGGGTATAGAGTGCCTGGAATGTCATGTCAACTGCCCTTTTTGACACCGAATCACCTTACTAGTATTGGGAAGGCAATGAAATAAGTAACCGCTATTTTTTTTACTAACTAAACTCCGGGTATATCTTCCGCCGGATTATGTCCTAAAGGAGAATGGAGGATGTATCACCCATTTTAAAAAGGCCTTCGGGGGGCCATAGAATAATCAGAACTTATATGCCAAAGAAAGAGTTTAAAAAATTAAGAAGGGGCTCAGTTTACAACGAACTGTTCCTGCATGACCTTGTAGAGTTCACTGCAGAAGAAATAGGTTCCCGGTATCGCGGGAGCGGTAAAAACATATGTGATCTTACCAGGACTGGTGATAATCTCTCCCTTGTAAATGGTTGTGGTCGTTGACGGGGTTGTAGAGAAAGCCACATTATGAGGTGCATCGTCTTGGTTCTCGAACTCGACAAAGACCTGAAAATAATCCATCATTATCTGTCCGCCCATTATCCATTTCCGGTCTCACACAGTTTTCCTGAACTGCGACAAATTTTTCTCATCAGTTTTTAATATTATATTAACAAAACAACAACAGAATATTCATAAAAAGGTACATATAATTCGGGGGTCTTAAGTGGAATTTAACAATAAGGTTTTGATTATAGGCTATGGTGCGGTTGCCAAGTGTACGCTTCCAATCCTGCTTCGGCATGTAACGATACCACTTGAAAATATCACCATTATTGATTTTAAGGATAAAGCGCAGGATCTGAAAGCGTGGACAACCGGGGGGCTCCGGTTTTTCAAGAGAAAA
>CAIYCZ010000167.1 GCA_903924805.1 uncultured delta proteobacterium
GTGGGCGGCGTTGAGATTACGTTTACCATTTCCCCTGACGGAATCGATTTTTCTGGCAAGATTACACTGCCAAATTTTGAGCTGAGCGGATTTGGCTTAAGCGGTGCCTACATGGAGCTTGATACGGAAAAGCTGGTCTGGAAAGGCGGCGCGACCATGAAAATTCCCGGCATGGGATTTGAGCTCGGCATTGAACTGGGATTCCTTGCCGGGGTATTAAATATGGTTAAGGTAGAAATCGGCGACCTCAACAAACCTGTCCTGTTCTCCCCTCCCCCGCCAACACCCATTGTCTATCTGCAGAAGATAAGCGGCGGACTGGAGAATATTGCTCCCGATGCGCCCGATCCGGTTATCTTGACTGCCGGCGCCGGGTTTACCGGCGGGCCGAAGATTAATCTCCCCAGCCTTGATCTTCTATCAGGCGCGCTTAAGGTAGCGGGCGGAGAATACGCAATCCTCGGCGGAGACATTGACCTTGAGATTGACACCGGTGGGCGGTTTACGGCTGAAGGTACCGGCTATCTCCTGAACGATTCGTTTGGAACCTTTGGCGCATTTGTCCTGATTCTTGATATCAACAAGGGGGTATATTTTGAAGGCAAGCTTTACTATCCACCGGGAGAAAGCTTTGCCATACTGGTTGTGACGGGCAAAGGTAAAATAGATTTTGACTTCAACTTCCAGGCAAGCCTTGCCGGATCACTGAAGGCGCCAAACATCTGGCCGATCATCGGCGGCATTACCTTTGGATCTGCCAAAGCCTACATAGACAATGACCTTATCAGTACCGGGGTAAAAATCGGCAAAAAGATATGTGCGTTGGGTCATTGTGTTGATCTTTCCATCAAGGCCTCGGTCACTTTTGTCTTTGCAGACGGAGACTTTTCAATTGCCCAGAACTGGGACAATATCGGCGAAGTGCAGTTTGACAATCAAATGCCTGCTAACATTATGGGAAGCGCCGCAATAAGCTCGGCAGGCACCCAGTTCACCGTACCGTCAGGGGTATCAGTTGTCATGTTCAGAATGGAGGCTCAGGGAGATCCATCCTTTACGCTTGAAGCTCCGGATAAAACGGTTTACACCCCGAATGACGAACAGGCTTTATGGAGGGAAAATATTGCCATCGGGGAGCTGTGGTGCGCCATACCACAACCGCAGGCAGGTGTATGGAAGGCCACTGCGGGATCTTCCGTGAAGAGCTACAAAATGGAGATGCGCACGGAAAACCAGCCGCCGACACTTGCCATCACCTCGCCCGCTAAAGATGCCGAGGTTGAAGCAGGTCAGGTTGTCACCATCTCCTGGGAGGGAGATGACCCTGACAGCGACGCTCTTATCAGTCTTTATTATGATGAAGACCGCGAAGGGGAAAACGGCAATACTATTACTGCCGGTATTTCTTCGAAAAGCGCAAAGACTTCTTACTCATGGGACACTACGGGAGTTGCGCCCGGCCGCTATTATATGTACGGTAAAATAGATGACGGGAAGAACGTGCCGGTATTTGCCTACAGCACGGGAGCAGTCACCATAAAGCGCAGGGACTTCCCGGCCCCGGTAATCACTTCCGCTGCTCTTGGTCCGGAGGGGCTATCGCTGGCGTGGAATGCAGTTAACGGAGCAGACGGCTATCGTATTTATTACCGGGCTGTAGCAGATGATACTACTCTTGAGGAAGGCAGCGCCCAGGCAGTGTGGGGGGAGACCAGCGCGGTGCTGAATAATCTTGACTGGGGCAGAAGCTATAAAATAGCAGTAACCGCCTTTACCAGAGATAGAAAAGAAAGCGGTTTTACCATAGTTGGAAAAGAAAGCGGCTTTTCCGAACCAATAGATATAAAAATGATTAACACGCAGGGGAACAATAACCCTGAAATAGAATCAGCACCAGTAAAAATAGTGCCGGCAGGCGAAACCTATACCTATCAGGTGGATGCCCGTGACCAGGATGAAGACGCACTCACCTACCGTGTCACTAAAGCTCCTTCCGGCATGAGCGTGAACAGCACGGGTAACGTCTCATGGGCAACCGACACCGGAGATGTAGGACTGCATGAGGTGGAAATTATGGTTGCCGACGCAAAAGGCGGTTCAGCAGCGCAGGCTTTTAACCTGCAGGTCGTATCAGAGGATGAGGGAAACCCCGGCCCCTATGCTGCCATCCGCTGCAGCGATGTTTCAGGTCCCGCCCCCTTCACCGTTAATTTTAATGCAATTGCTGCCGGCTTTAACGGTGATACCCTACAGTATGCCTGGGAGTTTGGTGATGACAAAACAAGCACCGAGCAGAATCCATCCCATACATTCCAGAACAAAGGGAGCTACAGTGTGACGTTGACCGTCACTACTGACTCAGGTCTCTCTGCATCTAAAACAGTAATGATACAGGTCACTGATAAGATCCCAATAGTGTCACCGCCAAAAGTCCGCGCCCAGGTGCTGGGCTCTACGGTTACGTTATCGTGGGACGAGGTAGACGGTGCAGCAGGATTCCGGTTTCATTATGGTACAACTCAGAATGATATTAATTACACTCAGCCAATAGATGTTGGAAAAGTTAATAAGATTATCTTTACCCATGTCCCCAAGGAAAATTATAAGCTGGTGTTTCGCTCGTATCTTTCATCAGCTGGTGAAACATGGGATTCTGAGCCGGTTTCCTTTGCAATCAAATCTACCATCCCCTTCCCTTCAGCAGCTTCTACCGGCGTGCTTGAAGGTGTTGTCACTGATGTAAAATCCGGAAACCCGGTTCCCGGTGCAACAATAAATTTTATTTTTTACTCGGCAAAAACCGACTCAGCCGGTAAATTTAAGCTCGAGCGTCTCCCCATCATAAAACAAGCCCTGCTCAGTGCTGCGGCGTCTGGCTATAGCGATGGCACTCCGCTGAGTGTAGCAACTGAATCAGGGAAAACCGTAACCTGCAATGTGCAGCTCACCCCGCTTGGTGACTATGACCTCTGTGGGCAGGTAACCGGAGCAATAACGCTGGGAGTGACAATGACTCTCTCTGGAAAATCAAGCGGTACTCTCCAAACCGATGCATCCGGCAATTACTGTTTCCAGAATCTTGAAGCAGGTTCATATATTCTCACGCCGTCTCTTAAAGGATACGTCTTTGAACCGTTGAGCAGAAGTGTTGAGATAACGGATACGGATTTCAGCGGCGCCGATTTTATATCAGCTAAAGGGCAATGCCCTGCCCAGGCAGCGGCACCGGATAAGGTTGATCTGCTGCGTAGATTCAGGGATGGAGTGCTTGCCAAATCTGAACCGGGCAGGGAATATATCCGGCTCTATTACCGGCATGCTCAAGAAGTCGCAGCCATATTGCAGAAATATCCACAGTTGCGGGAAGACGCAGCAAAATTTATCCAGGACCTCGTTCCCTGGATGAGCGCGCAGATGCAAGGGAAAAAGTATCCGCTGCCGTTGCACGCGAGAAAAAAGCTGGATACCTTTATAAGGAATCTTGGCTTGAAGGCAGGTGCTGAACTCGCCGGTGACTTAAAGCATGTGAAAGATAATTTTAAGCAGCGGTATAAATAATGGACGTTAGAATTTTACCGCAGAGTACGTGGCTCGACTGACCTGCGTTCTCGGCGGTGAAGCAGTACGTTAATCTGCGACCCAATAAAAGGTGAGATTGACAGAGCAATCCAAAAAGAATATAAAAGTAGTATGAAGGTAAAGACATCTATCACCCTTTCTGAAGACCTGCTGAAAGTCATTGATCAGAAATCAGGGCAATTTAAAAACCGCTCTGAATTTATTGAGACTGCCTTGCGTGTTTACATAAAGCAGATGATTCGTAAGCAGCAGAACGCAAGAGACCTTGATATTATAAATCGGCGTGCTGACCATCTCAACAAAGAAGCGGCGGATGTTCTTGCTTATCAGGTATCCTTGTGAAACGGGGGGAACTCTATCGCACGTTTTTTGAAGGATGGGAAAATGCAGAAATTGGCACTTATATTCCATCTGAGTTGACCTTAATCAATGGAGACATGGGTTATTGGTATGTGGGGGATACAGTTTCTACTTTTTCCGATGAGTGTGGTCCGACTCCCCATAAAGCTGAAATAATTATGAAATAGTTGTATTTGTGGATGTACTTCAAATCAAAAAGGCAGGAGCTATGTACTGTTCCTGCCTTTTTGATTTCAAATATCATGTCCAACTGTCCGTTATTCAGCGAAATTTGCAATAAATCCTTGACTTTTATTTTCTTAAGAGCTATCAAACTCATCTCATTTTTAATGAGTTAAAGAGTTTAAGTAGTTACGGAGTGCTGGAGTTACATACATTAACTCCTTAACCCTTAACTCCTGAACTCCCTAACTATTCAGGGGATTGTCTAGTGAACGAGCTCTACTACTGGATTGCCCTGCGCTTCGTGTTTGGTGTTGGAAATGTAAACTATAAAAACCTGATCAATCATTTCCGCTCTCCGGAGAACGTCTTTCATGCAGACCCGCGAGAGCTTGAACAGGTCGAAGGAGTAACGGCAAAAGCCATAGAGTCAATCAAAGCGTTCAAGCCCGGCAGCGACGTCCAGCGGGAACTTGATCTCATAGAGAAAAATTCTGTCACCGTTATTACGCTGAAAGACCCTGCGTATCCGGAAAGTCTGAAAAACATCTATGATCCTCCTCCGTTTCTTTACGTAAAAGGAGAAATAACAAAACAGGACGACAACGCCTTTGCCATTGTGGGCTCGCGGAATGCAAGCGAATACGGAACTCTGGCAACGGATAGAATCAGCCGTGAGCTTGCGGCGCACGGCCTGACTATCGTAAGCGGGATGGCACGGGGCATTGACTCGTGCGCTCATACCGGTGCACTTGCCGCAAAAGGAAGAACGATTGCCGTACTCGGCTCGGGGATTGATGTTATCTATCCGTCTGAGAACAGAAAGCTCTATGAATCCATAGTAGTACACGGCGCCGTGATCTCCGAGTTTCCGATCGGGACAGAACCGCTTGCCTACAATTTTCCGGCACGCAACCGTATCATCAGCGGCTTATCTCTTGGCGTGCTGGTGGTGGAGGCAAGCCTCAACAGCGGCTCGCTTATTACCGCCCGGCTGGCACTCGAGCAGGGACGTGATGTCTTTGCCGTTCCCGGCAATGTTCTTGCCTATAAGAGCAAGGGCACCCATAAGCTGCTGAAAGATGGAGCAAAGCTGGTAGAAAGCGCTCAGGATATCCTTGAGGAAATCCGCTTGAAAGCTCCGGTTGAAGAACAGCAGGAAGAGCGCCGGGAAGCTCCCGTTGCTCTGGACCAGGAATCCCTGCTGGTGTACCGGATTCTCAGCGAAGAGGCTCTTCACATTGATGAAGTGATTTTAAAGACCGGGCTCAGCAGCAGCCACGTATCATCTTTGCTGTTGGATCTTGAGCTGAACGGCCTGATCAAGCAGCTACCGGGTAAAAGGTTCATCAGGCAAAGTTAAATCCTAAAAGCTAAATACGGAATACTAATCCAGAAGTCTTTCTGGACTAAACAAATCCAAATGACCAAGCTCAAATACCAAATGAATGACAAAGCTCAAATTGCAAAAAAGTATTTGTTTGATTTTGGGTATTTGGACTTTGAGCTTTATTTGACATTTAGATTTTGAATTTTGAACTTATAAAATTGCTTAGGATTTCGAAATTAGAAATTAGAATTTTAAAAATTACTTTTTATTAACTCTACATTTTACTATTAAAGCTGAATGAAGACGGATTAAGGAATATACATTTTATGGGCAAATCTCTCGTCATCGTTGAATCTCCGACAAAAGCCAAAACAATTTCCCGATTCCTCGGTAATGAATTTGAAGTACATGCGTGCCTGGGGCATATCCGCGCCCTTCCCAGCAAACAGGGGTCGGTTGATATCGAGCATGACTTTGAGCCAAAGTATGAGATTCTTCCCCAGAGCAAGAAATATCTGAAGGAAATCTCTCAATCGCTCAAACACTGCGATACCATCTACCTTGCTACAGACTTGGACAGAGAAGGTGAGGCTATCGCCTGGCATCTGCTGGTGGCCTTAAAGCTCAATGGCGACCCGGTCAAGGATACAAAAAAATCTCCGGAGAAAAAGTATAAGGTCATGCGCATTACCTTCCATGAGATTACCAGGGATGCCATCATCGATGCACTGAAAAACCCGCGAGAGGTTTCTCAGACCCTGGTAGATGCCCAGCAGGCGCGCGTTGTGCTTGACTATCTTTTCGGATTTAACCTGAGCCCGTTTCTCTGGAAGAAAATCCGCTACGGGCTTTCAGCGGGCCGGGTGCAGTCAGTCTCTTTGCGGATAATCTGTGAGCGGGAGAAAGAGATACGGGCCTTCCAGTCAGAAGAGTACTGGAGCATTAAAGCACAGCTATCGCCGGCTACGGATACAGAACCAGCTGATACCTTTTTTGCCCAGCTGGTGCAGATGGATGGACAGAAACTTGAAAAAATGTTCATCCGCACTGAACAGCAGGCGCAGGAGATTGTGCAGGGCCTGAGCGAAGCCCGCTACCGTGTAGAAAAAATCCAGAAAAAGGAAATTAAACGAAACCCTTCACCTCCCTTTACCACGAGTACCCTGCAGCAGGAAGCAGCCCGTAAGCTTGGGTTCTCGGCTAAAAGGACCATGAGTGTTGCCCAAAAGCTCTATGAAGGCATCGATACGGGCAAGGGCACCATGGGTCTTATCACCTACATGAGGACCGACAGCGTCCACCTCGCACCGAGCGCTGAGAAAGATATCCACGATACCATTGTGAACCTGTATGGAAGCGAGTTTGCATTAAAAACACCGCGTGTCTTTCAGCAGAAATCTAAGAATGTTCAGGAAGCGCACGAAGCAATCCGCCCCACAGACTTTACCCAGATCCCTGAAACGATAAAGAATGCTCTCAAGCCTGATGAGTTTAAGCTCTATGACCTGATATGGAAGCGGGCGCTGGCATGCCAGATGGCCCAGGCAGTTCTTGACCAGATTTCAGTGGACATTACGGCAAAGGATAATTTTATTTTCAGAGCTACCGGGTCTACGGTCAGGTTTCCCGGTTTCATGCAGGTATATATCGAAGGCAAGGATGAAGAGACCGGCAATGGCGATGGCCTGCTTCCACCCCTTCAGGAAGGGCAGGTGCTGAATCTGCTGGAACTTGTTCCGGATCAGCATTTCACCCAGCCGCCTCCCCGCTATACCGAGGCATCTCTGGTTAAGGCCCTCGAGGAATACGGCATCGGAAGGCCGTCAACCTACGCCACCATCATCAGCATCCTTCAGGAACGGGAATATGTAAAGCTCATCAACAAGCGCTTCCATCCTGAAGATATCGGCCTTATTGTAAACGACCTCCTGGTCAACCACTTTTTTAAATATGTTGATTATGAATTCACGTCACACCTGGAAGATGAGCTTGACGAGATTGCCCGGGGTGAAATGGCCTGGAAACCGGTGGTACAGAGCTTCTGGGAGCCCTTTATTACTCTTATCAAACAGAAGGAAGAAGAGATTCAGAAGTCCGACGTTACAACCGAGAAAACCGAAGAGTCCTGCCCCACCTGCGGAAAACCCCTGGTTATCAAACTGGGCAGATATGGCCGGTTCTTTGCCTGCAGCGGCTACCCTGACTGCCGGTACGTAAAATCGCTTAAAAGTAATGGCGAGGGTTCGGCGCCTGAGCCTCAGCCCACCGATGAAAAATGCGAACTCTGCGGTCAGCCGCTTGTCTTAAAACAGGGACGCTACGGAACTTTTTTTGGCTGTTCTGCATATCCTCAGTGTAAATACATGCGCTCCCTTAATAAACCGGTCTCTCTTGAAATAAACTGTCCCGAGTGTGGGCAGGGCGCGGTTCAGGAAAAGAAGAGCCGGCGTGGCAAAACGTTTTTCAGCTGCTCTACCTATCCGAAGTGCTCGTTTGCCTCATGGGATAAACCGATTGATGAGGCATGCCCGCAGTGCGGCTCATCGTATCTTGTCGAAAAAAGCACCAAGCGCTATGGACTGGTTATTAAATGCCCGAATAAAGACTGCAAGTTCAAGAAATCCTCTGGTGAAGCAGGCGAACCTGAATCAAGTTAGGCTGCAGAGTTTCGCTGATACTCATGAATACGTTATGGCGTGGCAGAGTTCGGGAGTTATAACTCTTCATTCCGCAACTCCAAAACTCCTTAACGCTCCAACTCTTTAAACTCATTTTCTCCCTGTGAATTACTCACCAAAAGAAATCCATATCATTGGTGCCGGGCTTGCCGGGTGTGAAGCTGCCTGGCAGGCATCCCGCAGCGGATGCCAGGTAGTGCTGTATGAAATGAAGCCGCACCAATACTCACCCGCGCATCATTCTCCGCACTTTGCCGAACTGGTGTGCAGCAATTCACTCAAGTCAAATTCCCTGGATAACGCAAGCGGCCTGCTCAAGGAAGAGTTGCGCTTCCTCAACTCAGTCATCATCAGTAAGGCAGATGCCCATAAAATACCCGCAGGAAGCGCGCTGGCTGTTGACCGCAGCACGTTCTCTGAAGACATAACCGCTACCCTCGAAAAGGAAAAAAATATCACTGTGGTCCGGCAGGAAATAACCGGGATTCCATCCGAGGGCATGGTAATAATAGCAACCGGGCCTCTCACCTCACCTGCCCTCTCCGAACATCTAAAGAATCTCATCGGGAATGAGTTTCTTTATTTTCATGATGCTGTCTCGCCGATTGTTGAGACAGATTCTATTGATTTCAGTAAAGCGTTTAAAGCTTCCCGCTACAACAAGGGCGATGCAGACTATATCAACTGCCCGCTGTCTCAGGAACAGTATTATGCGTTCGTGAACGAGTTGACGAGAGCGGAAACGGTTCCGCTCAAGGAATTCGAAACACTTATCCCGTATGAGGGCTGTATGCCGGTGGAAGTTATGGCTGCGCGGGGCGTAGAAACTCTTGCCTTCGGCCCCATGAAACCGGTGGGACTCACTGACCCTCACACCGGACGACGGCCGTATGCAGTGATACAACTGCGCCAGGAAAACCAGGAAGGAAACCTCTATAATATGGTTGGCTTTCAAACCAGGCTCAAGTGGCCGGAGCAGAAGCGCGTGTTTTCCATGATACCGGGATTGAGTGCTGCTTCATTTGTGCGTTACGGAAGCCTGCACAGGAATACCTACATCCACTCCCCAACGCTTCTGCTCAAAACCCTTCAGCTAAAAAGTAATCCCCGCATCTTTTTTGCGGGACAGATTACCGGTGTGGAAGGATATGTTGAATCCGCAGCCATGGGGCTTGTTGCCGGCATTCAAGCGAGCCGCTTTGCCCTTGGTCTCAACCCGGTAACACCACCAGCAACCACCATGACAGGGGCGCTCCTCTCCTACATCACCAGTCCCTATTCCATAAACTTTCAGCCCATGAATGCCAACTTCGGCATCCTCCCGCCCTTTGATCCCGCGGTGCGCAAAAGAGAGCGAAAACAAAAATATGCAGAGCGGGCTTTGCAGGCTATAAAAGACTGGGGAAACAGCCTTATCAAATAGCCGTCAGGCATTGTCTAACATATCCATCTATATTTTTTAGATGCTATCTTTACATTTACTTGATAATTAACTTTCATAATTGTATATATTACTACTCTATTTTTTACGAATGACTTCCTTGTAATCATTCAGGAACATATTATGGGACTCTATTCAGGATCTTCAAGCTATATCAGGTATAAGGTAAATGGTGAACCCGGTGAAAATCTCAGGGAAACCGTTCTTGCCGGATTAAAAGAATTTTCCTTCAGAGAACTTGATACGCTGAGCGTCAAGGATAAATCCATGGGCTGGGTGTCTGCCGAAAACATGGCATCAGTGTTTTTTGATGACCTGCATTTTGCCAAAGACCCCTATCTTGCGTTTTCCCTGCGGATTGACACCAGGCGCATCCCTCCGCTTGCCATGAAGGCAGCACTTCTGCGGGAAGAAATGAAGTACAAGAAAACAACCAAAAAAGAGCGGCTTTCAAAAAAGGAAAAAGATACGCTGAGGGAACAGGTGAGTGACAGCCTTATGAAAAAAGTGCTGCCAATACCGGTTCTGTACGATGTCTGCTGGAACAGCGCTACTGGCATAGTGCTGTTTTTTTCAACCAGCAAAAAAGCCAATGAGGAATTTATGGACTTTTTTGCGATATCATTCCAGCTTATGCTGACCCCGCTGTACCCTTATGAACTTGCCTGCAGCTTAATAGATATGAAAAAGGACAAGATACGGTTGGAGAAATTAACAAACACCCTTGAAGGGTTTGAGTGGTCAAAAGTCCAGGATGCCAGGTGAAACACGCACTAACCACACCCTTGAACCCATGAACCCTATAATCCTTGAACCCTTTTTAATTTTATGGACAGCGCCACATTAAAAGAGCACAACCAGTTCGGCAAAGACTTCCTCACCTATCTCTGCTATAAAAGTGATGAAAATGAGGGCCGGTTTACTGTCACGGGACAGGGACAATTGCTTCTGTTGATAGGCGATAAAATTGTTTTGGAAGATTCCGGTGATGCACCCCGTAATTCTGTTTCTTATTCAGGCGAGGCTTTTACGGGTGATGATTTGAAACAGGCTATCAGGTCAGGGAAAAAAGTCTGTGAAGCACAATTCAAAATTGAGAAGGATACCAGCACGTGGTCTTTCACCATGAAAGCCCAGCGGTTTGATATTTCCGGCTTAAGGATGTATCCGCCAACATATAAGTCAGACGATCCTGAGGGGCGGTTTTATGGCAGGATGCTGAGCATTGAACAGTTACATTCCATTATCGATGAGCTCTACCACCAATTTCTGCGAGATATCAGTGGTAAACACTGGGAGGATGAAGGGTACAAGAAGTTTCAGAAATGGCTGAACCCATAAGGTGAAAAGGTAAATAGGTTAAAAGGCAAAGAGGAAAGCTATTAAGCTTTTAACCTTTTGACCTTTTAGCCTCTTAGCCTTTATTTATTAAAGGACTGTATATGTTAGACGCTAAATTAATCAGAGAACATTCTGATCTTGTTAAACAGAAATTAAGCGAACGGGGTCGTGCTATTGACCTGGACCCGTTTCTCACCCTTGATAAGAAGAGGAGAGAAATGCTTCAGGAAATCGAAAAGCTCAGGTTTGAGAGAAACCAGGCTTCTGATAATATTGCCCGGATAAAAAAAGAAAAGAAGGAGGTCCCTCCTGATGTGTTCTCCTCTCTGAAAATATCTTCACAGAGAATTAAGGTGCTGGAAGATGAGCTCAAGGCAGTCGAGCCTCAGATAGCAGACTGCCTGCTTACGATTCCCAATATCCCGCATTCCTCTGTCCCGGTCGGACACAGCAGCGATGACAATCCCGAGATACGGCACTGGGGAAGCCCTCCTGCGTTTTCCTTTCAGCCAAAGCCTCACTGGGAAATCGGGGAACAACTGCAGATACTTGATTTTAACCGGGGGGCAAAGATTACCGGCGCGCGCTTCACGTTGTACCGGGGAGCCGGGGCATTGCTTGAGCGGTCACTCATCAATTTTATGCTCGACCTGCATACCAGGCAGCACGGCTACACAGAAGTGCTCCCGCCTTTCATGGTCAACCGGCAGACCATGACCGGGACCGGTCAGCTTCCTAAATTTGAGGATGACCTGTTTAAAATCGATGGTCTTGATTACTTTCTTATTCCCACGGCAGAAGTGCCGGTTACCAACATCTATCAGAATGAAATCCTCGAGGAAGAAAGCCTTCCCCTTTATTATGCGGCGTATACGCCCTGTTTCAGAAAAGAGGCAGGCTCTTACGGCCAAGATACCCGCGGCCTGATACGGCAGCATCAGTTTAATAAGGTTGAGCTGGTCAAATTTTCCACTCCGGAAACTTCATATGCAGAGCTGGAAAGCCTCCTGCTCAATGCCGAGGAAGTCCTCAAGCGTCTCGGGATTCACTACCGGGTTGTCTGTCTCTGTACCGGTGATCTGGGTTTTTCCTCTGCCAAGACCTATGATATTGAAGTATGGCTTCCCAGCCAGAAGGTGTATCGCGAAATATCATCATGCAGCAACTTTGAGGACTTTCAGGCGCGCAGGGCTTCTATACGCTATCGAAAAAAAGAGAATAAAAAAATAGAATTCGTGCACACCCTGAACGGCTCAGGGCTGGCTGTGGGAAGAACACTGGTAGCAGTGCTTGAAAATTACCAGCAGGAAGACGGAAGCATTGCAGTGCCGGAAGTTTTAAGACCGTATATGGGAGGGATGGAAACCATACGGTGAAGAGGGAATTATTGCTGAATTTACTCAAACCGCCCAGTCAGCTCATAAGACATTATTACGACATTAATGGAACGGTCACCTTTTCATTACGGGCATTGTGAAATGCAAAAGCAACTATCATCATCACTGCCATTATAATGAATGAATATCTTTTCTTCATGTTGAGCCTTCCTTAAAAACCTTTTAAACATTTTTCATTGATCACATATAGTCACTCAACACAGATCAGGCTTTTAATAAACTTTTCAAACAAATCCAGTATTTCATCAGTAATAGTCGGCGCATAGGCTTTGAACAGATCGCGGTTCATCTCATCAGTGTAATCAATAAAACTGCTTGCAACATCTCCTGAAAGGTCAGCGTTTACATCCAGCACAGTAACCGGCGAAGAACAGGAAAAGTCAAAAGAAGACAGATGAAAATACCTCAGCTTGTCATTTTGCAATGTCTGGAAATAGACGGTGAGGTTGGCAATGTCATAGACAACGCGCCATTGGGTTTGAGACATAAAACCGTATTTGGGTTGAGCCACACTTGATAAAATCTCAAAGGCATAGTCGATAGCTGGCGTGGATGCCTGTTGCTCAAACTTCTGCACCATATCCGCAGCGCAAACAAATCTGGGAAGAGTATTACCAAATGGATTGAATCTTATCTTTATCAGAAAGCTGCTGAGGGGGATGGGCAGAAAACCGCCAAAACCTTTGTACATGCCAAGATAGGGGATAGATTTGTCGTAGGTGCTATTAGTGAGCACCTTGACAGGCATTGTTTCACCAGTATGATAGACCATTTTTCCATCCA
>CAIYCZ010000168.1 GCA_903924805.1 uncultured delta proteobacterium
ATAACTGCAGTGATAGGGTAGTCCCACCAGTCAACTATGGGGGTAAATCCTTTAACCCCGTATTTAATTGAATTTTTAAATAGAGAGAGGTAATTATTTGAGCAGTGGTTCAGATGAGAGGCAGGGGTAGCCTGCTGATTGATTCTAATCCGGCTGTTTTCTTTGTAGGTTATCCCTGGTATTTCCTTGAGGCTGCCGCCGTTTTTAAGTACTGATAAAAGCTGCAGTATCGTATCCTCTGTAGAATCGCCCCGAACCACAACATCAACCTGAGGATAGGTTATAAGCTCTTCATGGAAATAGGTGGCGGAATAGCCGCCGAATATGACCGGTGTTTCAGGGTGGTATTTTTTACAGAGCCGGGCAACCTCAAGGCTCCCCTGCGCGTGGGGCAGCCAGTGGAGGTCAATCCCGAAAGCAACAGGAGAGAGCTTCTGCAAAAGTCTTTCCGGGTCGAATGAGGGGCTTTCAAGCATCTGAAACGCAAGATTAATAATTCTGACCGTGAAGCCACGCTCACCCAGATACTCTGAAATAGCAGAAAACCCCACCGGGTACATTTCAAAAACAGCAGTTGACGGAATCACGTCGCTGATCGGGCCAAACATGATCGGCTCTTTGCGGAAGTCATAGACGCTTGGCGCATGCAGGAGGATGAAATCAGGCTTGAAAAGATTCATTGGTTAGTTTGTCTCCAGAACAAATAAAGATTTTACAAAACCACGGTTTCATTTTAATATATATATGGTACAGGTACTATTAACCTGCACCTCTATCATCCCCGGCAGGGAGGGGATAGTACCGGGAGGGTGCAGAGTATTAATAAGGAAAGGGTATAGTACAACATGAAAACACGCAACCGGATCTCTATAGTAATAGGTTTTTTTATTGTAGCAACCATTTTTTACTGCGGCTGCGGCCATAAAGGACTGATAAAAGATTCAAAGTATCCGGATGGCAAGTTTTTCAATAAGCCCTATGATACCGTATGGAAGGCCGTGCATGAGCTCCTTTTTGTCGATCTGGGATGCGTCGAAAAAGAAGTCAACCGGAAAAAGGGCGTTATTGAGACCGACTGGATTACCCGGATGACAACCGACGGAACGCAGCGCTGGAAAATAGACGCAGAGATTAAAGCAAAAGAAAACGGCGCAGTGGTGTATATAATAAAAGATATTGAGATGCGTGAGGAGATAAGCAAGGAGACAAGAAATTACAAGGAAAAATCAAAAGACCAGAACCCGAACGCCGGCTGGAAAAATATTGACGTTGACCAGAGCTCAGTTGACAGCATGTATCAGCAGCTCGAAAACAAATTAAGATAACCGGGCGCTCGTATGAACGGCTTCTTTTTCATTGGCACAGATACCGGCGTTGGCAAGACCCTGGTTGCGGGCTCTATTGCCAGGGCGCTCGCAGTGCGCGGCAAACGGGTCGGGGTTATGAAGCCGTTTGAGAGCGGCTGCAGACGCACGGAAAACACCTTGGTTCCTGAGGATGCCGTCTTTTTAAAAATGATGGCAGGCGCAGGAGACAGCCTTGACTGTATCTGCCCCTATAGACTGGAACATCCCCTTGCGCCGGGAGTGGCAGCCCGGATAGAAAAGGTAAAAATTGACCTCGGTACCGTAAGGGATCTGTATATCCAGATGAGCGCTCTTCATGAAATTATGCTTGTTGAGGGGGCTGGCGGTCTTATGGTTCCGGTTGATGAGGAAGTCCTGATAATTGATCTGATACGGATGCTCAATATCCCCATAATTATTATTGCACGCACCACCCTTGGAACCATCAACCATACCCTGCTCACCGTCAGACAGGCGCAGCAGGCAGGGATTGAAGTGTGCGGAGTTATTTTAAATAAGGTTGCCCCTGAACCGGAAGAAGCAGAAGAAACAAATCCGGAGATTATTAAAAAATTATCCCGGGTTCCTCTGCTTGGACAATTGCCCTATATACAAGAAGAAAAGAGGGGGGATCCTGACTACCTGTCAAATCTTGCAAAAGCCCACCTCAACCTTTCCCTGTTCCTGTAAGTATTGTATAAAAGATGAGGTGACCAACTGGCTCTTCAGGCAGATTTTAGCTGATGAAGAAGACCCTCACGACATGTTTAGCACACGGCTGGAAGAGATTTAATGCTTTTTCTACCGGTCTGCAGGTCTGAAGCGACGCACCCGTGATCAGATCTCCAGACCATATTCTTTTATGAGGCGTGACAGATAGGTTCTTTGAATGTCGAGAATCTGAGCAGCCTTTTTTCTGTTCCCATTGGTGAGGCGCAGGGTCTGCCGTATGAAATCTTTTTTAAAGCTGTCAATCGCCTGCTGCAGCGTCATACCAATTTCAATTTCATCCTGTTTGCTTTCCTGATACCTGATGCACAGGTCCTGGGGTGCGATCTCACGGGCATTCCCCATGACGACTGCCCGTTCTATGGCGTTCTCAAGCTCCCGCACATTGCCCGGCCAGTGATAGCCAAGAATAAGATTCATAGTTTCTGCTGAAATATTCAACTCCGTTAGTCCCATCTCTTCCTTAAACCTGCTGATACAAAAATCCACAAGCGGCGGTATATCTTCTTTTCTTTCACGCAAAGGCGGGATTGAGAGATGGATGACATTAAGCCGGTAAAACAGGTCGTCGCGGAACTTTTTTTTCCGGACCTCTTCCTTGAGATCTGAATTGGTGGCAGATATGACACGCACATCTACCGTGATCGGGGCGGAGTTTCCTATACGGTTAAAGGTGCCTTCCTGCAGGACCCTGAGGATCTTTACCTGCATCGCAGGGCTCATGTCCCCTATTTCATCCAGAAATATCGTTCCGGTGTGAGCAGTCTCGAACAGCCCCGGTTTCCGGTATGCGGCGCCGGTAAAAGCCCCCTTTTCATGACCAAACATCTCTGTTTCAAGAAGCGTCTCCGGTAATGCAGCACAATTTACCACTACAAAGGGCTGTTCTTTTCGCGGGCTGAGGCGGTGAATGAGCCTGGCAATGAGCTCCTTGCCGGTGCCGCTTTCACCGGTGATGAGGATAGTGCTTTTGGACCTGGCAGCCTTTACCGCATCCTGAATCACCTTTTTAAGGCTCAGGCTTTCCGCCACAATATGGTAGCGGTTCTCAAGTTCAGCCTTATAAAAGGATGTTTGTTCGCGCTGGGTATTGATGTCGGAGAGCTTTACGTCTTTTTTCATAAGGGGCTATTTCCACTATGTTAATTATAATCCTTATTGCGCTAACAGTAAAGAAGTGAATTTACGGCAGGTACTTTTTAAAGGTGGTTTTGAAACCAGCGACAGCTTAATGCAAGTGCCCTCTGGCGGCCATTAACATCTGCCAGAGAGTGGTCTCCCTGCGGAATGATTTCGAGCTCTTTAGGTCCGGTGACATGCTTGAAAATCTCTTCTGCGTGCAGACCGGGCACAATAGCGTCTTTTCCACCATGAATAATCTGGATATTTTTTATTGTGGAAAGTATCGGTGCAAGGTTATAGGTTTGTGCATCAATGAAAAAATCTTCTTTCAGTGCTGCTACCTGTTCAGCAGGAATGTTGTAGCGAAGCTCATGCAGGCTTAACGGTGTTGCCCATACGGATAGCGCCCTGATTGACGGGTCCTGTGCCGCATAGAGGAGGGACAAAAACCCGCCCAGAGAGCTTCCCAGAAGGCCAAGCCGGGAGGCAAGCAATGGATGCTGCCTGGCAAACGCAACCACTTCAGCCAGATCCCGTAACCTGCCTGACACCGTGGTTTCAGCAAAAGAGCCGCTGCTTTCGCCGCAGCCGCCAAAATCAAACCGCAACACGGCAATGCCGCGCTGAGTAAAATAATCTGCTATGGATATGAATTTATCGCTTTCTTTTGAGCTGAACAGCCCGTGACACGTAATAACGCAGGGAGGCTTATGATTGGACGGGAGGTGGATAAGGCCAGAGATTGACCTGTTTTCAATGTTCAGTCTGAAGGGTTCTGCCATGAGGTCTCACAGTAACAGGAGCAAAAGAAATGCTACTTTCTGGCTGGCTTTTTCCTGGGGGAAGGCTGTGATGACGATTTTGCTTTGGCCTTTTGCTTTTTTTCTTGCTTTGCTTTGTTCTGTTCTTTTGCTGTTTGTGTTCCTTTATCTTTTTCTTTTGCTGCCTGGCCAAACGTATCAATCGCAGGGCTGAGCTTTTCCATGTTATAATTTTCAAGCACACAGATGGTCTCAGCATCCTGCGCTTTTACAAACTTTTGAAAAGCGTTTTTGTCTTTTCCGACCAGCAGTGTTTTGGTTGCACCCCCTTTAAGGGTAGCGGTTATCTCTTTGGCCGGCTTATCAAGCTGCAGGTCCTGCAGCTGCCCTTCTGCGAAATCCACAGCCTTGAGCGAGCAGAATGTTTTCAGGCAGTCAGCCACTGTTTCTTTCTTGGCAGGGGATTTTGCCGGCTCGATCACCTCCCAGGTGCCGCTGTCAGCTTTTTTAAAATGAAGCGCTGCGTCACCTTTTACCTGATACTCAATAACGTCTTCCTGCTTTAAGGAAAAAATTGTTTTGTTGCGCCAGTCCTTGAGGTCCCGGTCAAAGACGGTTTTTAAAATTCCGCTGCTCAACACCACCTGGGTTGATTTTTCCATCCGCAGATAGGTGCTGAACAGGTCAGGCCCGCTTTTGCCAACATAAAAGTGGGCAACACTGTTCTGCGATGCATCCGCTATCTTCACTTCAGCGCCTTTTCCTGAATCCACTTCAAACACACTGTATTTGTTTGGATTCTTCGAGACAACTGCTTCAATTCTGATTTTGCCCAGCGTGTCAAGAAGCGTATCTATGGAAGTACTGTCTGCACTATAGCTTTTCCCCTGTGCTTCCACAACCCATCCCTCGGGTTTTTTCTTTAAACGAAATTCACCTTTGTCAGAGGTTTTAAGAAAAACAGACGCTGCTTTTCCCTTATCAAATTCCGCAAATAAAAGAGGGTGCTCCTGTTTTTTATTGTTTTTCAGCGGGCTTTCAATGAGGTAGAACACCAGCATAAGAAAGCATAGTACTGCAGCAAGGATAAGCGTCTTCTTAAAGTTCATAGTCTGGAAACTTTCCCGTTAGAACGTATGCGACATTTATTTCGAATTCAATTCCCCATTCCGCAATCCGCAATTATCAGGACTTCCCCCGAAAATTTTTTAATGCAGCGTTTATAGGGCGCCAGTCTGCCGCTTCTGTGTCCTTCCCTTTCCTTGCTGTCATGCCATGTGCCGGATTTCTATAATGAATTTTTGGGGAAAGTCCTTGCAATTATATCCTGACCCCCAGCTTCTTTCT
The DNA here is from genome assembly GCA_903924805.1 of uncultured delta proteobacterium. Lineage (GTDB taxonomy): Bacteria > Desulfobacterota > WTBG01 > CAIYCZ01 > CAIYCZ01 > CAIYCZ01. Next base: position 5,306 of record CAIYCZ010000168.1, read on the forward strand.
TCGCCGGCGGGCATAAAACCGGCCAAGGCCAAAGAGTCCCAGCAGGCATGAAACTCCAAGGATATTGATAAAACGGATGGCAGTTCTTGCCTGATCCGAGATGACCCTGAGCGGCCGGTCTCCCGATTCCCGGGAGCGTATGCCGATAAGAGAGTCACCGATGGTAAACCAGTCAATGGCATTGAGGAAAAAGATCCTGTTGCCATCAAACTCTGCAGGGAAATTCTCGGTAATAAACCGTGAGTTACCCACCACCATGAGCTTTGTTTCCTTGCCCTCTTTAATAACATCCGGCTCCTGCACCTTCCGGGGCCCTTCCAGAGGTGCAGCAGGGTTTTTATTTTTATCTTTGTCTTTTCCTTTTTCCGGCTCAGCCTTTTTTCCTTCTTCCCGGGCCGGCGCCTTTTTATCCGCAAAGAAGCTCTTGAATTTTCCGCTTAAAGCCACTGCCATCACCCGCTCCTTCATATCTCCCTGCGCTGGCAGATAATCTTCTTTGGGATTGAGGTCATAAAAATCCTTTTGCGTCCAGGAATATTTTGTGCTTCTGGCAAGCTCTGATACCTTTATCCCGGTGGTCTTTTCCTTAATGATTTCCAGGGGGCTTGCCCAGGGCAGCACCATGCTCTCAAGCTGGTTTACCACGGGGTTATCGTTTGCAAAGTTTTCCCTGACGATTTTCACCCAGAAGGGATACGGCACCGATATGGTATAAAGGCCGCTCTGGAATGAAGCGGTTGCATTTGACCGGTCAAGAACAAGCTCATTCTTCACCTTTACGCCATAGTGCTCAAGCAAATCAGCAATCGGGGGATTCAGCGGTGTTGCGAAGAGCCGCCGCTCATCCATGGTTATGGTATCAATAAAAAACAGGACCTTTCCCCCTGCCATGATGTACTGATCAATTAAAAACTTGTCTCTCTCTGACAGTTCTTTCGGCCCTGCTACCACCAGCACAGAAATATCCTGCGGGATTTTTTTCTCTTTCTTTATTTCCACATTCCGCGTCGAGTAGTGCTCCTGCACGGCTGTCTGGATGTTTTTCAGCTCTCTGTTTAAATCAGGGCCGCCGTGTCCGGTTAAAAATCCTATGGTCTTCACTTCGCTGCTGGTGACCCGCAGAATTTTACTGGTTAACTCATACTCAAAATTATAGGTATCGGTAACCGCAGGGATGACCTCTTTGTTGTCGCCGTAAAGCACTGCAACACCCAGGTACACATTGGTAAACTGCGCCTGATCCTTTTCTATAACATTGAGCCGCACCTGGGGAATGCCCATGAATCGCAGCCGCTGCTCCATAGCCGGATCACCTGACGGGTCAACAAATTCGATATTTAAATTTCCCTGTGCGTATGTTTTGTATTCATCCAGCAGGTCTTTTATCTGATCGGAGAGCGTGGTGAGATACGGGGGAAGCTTTTTCGAAAAATAGACCTTGATATTGACAATATCATCAAGGCCGCCAAGCACTTTTCTGGTCGATTCAGAGATGGTGTACTGCTTGTTCTCGGTAAGATCCACGCGGAAGAAGTGGCGATAGGATAACCCGTTAAGGACCGCAAGGATTCCGCTAACAATGATAATAAGAATTATATAGTTTGTACTATAGCTTACTTTTTTCAGACGCATAGCTCATCACTTCCATTTGCGGCTTTCAACGGAGAGACCGTTAAGGAAAAGAAAAAAACCTATCATAGTAATATAGTAGACTAGATCCCGGGAGTCGATAACTCCCCTGCCAATACTCTCAAAGTGTG
>CAIYCZ010000169.1 GCA_903924805.1 uncultured delta proteobacterium
GCCAGGGTTGATATGCTCTTCTACCTTTTGATACTGGCGGGCTGTTATGTACTTGCCTATTCGTCGCGTAAGACCCCGGCAGCGCTGGGTGGTGCTGTTCTTCTGGTTCTGGGCTGCTATACCAAGCAGTCAGGTCTTTTTTTTCTCCCCTTTGTGACCCTGTACCTTTTTTTTGTTGATAAGAAACAGTGCGTTATTTTTTCCGGCGCTGCCTTCCTGCTGCTGGTGGCGGTATTTTTCAGTCTTCAGCAGGTATCTGATGGCTGGTTTGGGACCTATGTTCTATTTAATCCGCTCAGATATAATCAGGTCGTTACCAAACCACTGTCAGAACTGCCGTTCAGGATGCTGCTTGAGATGCGCCATAAGCTGTTTCCGGAGATCCGCTATGAGATTTTCTATAAGCTGCCTATTTTCTTTACGATAGTGGTTGCCTTTGTGATTCAGAAAGCCTGTTCTATAACCAGGAAAACAAAAGTTACCATATGGGAATTTACTGCCGTTGCAGCAGTTATCGCTTACTTCAGCATCCGCCCCCACCCGGGCTCAGAGAGAAATGATTTTATATACATGACGCTATGGGGGTGCATATTATTGGGGCAGTTTCTCGTAAAGCTCTCTGAATCGAGCTTTAATGATGTGAGAAACAGCAAACGGGTCACTGTTTATCTGCTGCTAACCCTGCAGCTTTGTCTGCAGATCTACAATCCGAAAACGCTTGTTCCTACACAACAGGACATAAGGAAAGGATATGAGTTCATCTCCATGGTAAAAAATATTCCCGGAGAAGTGTACCTTCCGTATCACTCGTTTTACGGAGTGATGGCAGGCAAGAAGATGCTTTTTAACGGGGGTGCTTACTGGGCATATCAGATTCTGACCAAGGAAAAGTTCAGGCCAACAGACTTGATAGAAAAAATAAAGAAAAAACAAATTTCCGCTATTATTGCTGATGACAAAGGCTATCTTACGGCAAAAGGAGAGCGGTTAGTTATTGACAATATGAAAATGCTTTTTACTTCAGGGGATGAGCTGGCACACGTGGTAGCGGAGAATTATAAAATAGTGAAACGTATTCCCTACAGCAGCGATGATGAATTTCGCAATGTTACCGGTTTTAATACACGGCCCGAGATCATCTTAGAGCCCAAAATTCCATAGCTTCTATTGCCACAGGATTGCTGCAACCCTCACCGCTCCAATTCCCCTTTTCTACCAAATATTTCAACCTATCGTTACCCTCTATCACAAAGAAAAATCACACGATAGACTCCTTTAACCTTTTGGGTCATGGAATAGAATCCGTAACGGCCAGAACGTAGATAACGGTTTCATCCTGATTGTTTCACCTGGAGACGGCAGGGCAAACGGAATGAAGCCATATTCAGACCAAGTAACCCATCGGAGAGAATCATCTTCAAGCGGCACAGTAAATTCATAGCGTATTTCAGCAGGCAGACCGTTATCAGTCACACCGGTTACGGTAACAGAAAGGTCAGAAAGTTTCAGGGTATACCCTTTTTCA
>CAIYCZ010000170.1 GCA_903924805.1 uncultured delta proteobacterium
ATGCCGGTGGCTGCGCCGGTGATAATGACATGCTGGTCAATAAACCGTTTCGCTCCTGTTTCCATGATTCTCCTTTTTTATAGTATAGATACCAGGAACCCCGCATAATTGGCGGGGTTCTGCAGATATTACGCTCCTGTCTTTTCCTCCATAATAAACTACTTAAAAAACAATCTCAAAGACCTTTTCCGTCTGTTCTTCGCCGAATACACCGAGCATCAGGGGATGGCCGGGATCATTCTCAGCCATGATTTTCCGTACCGCCGCTTTCTTGCGCCTGCAGAATGCCGCTTCCTCAGACTGCGGTAACGGCGCTGCCTCCTGCCACAGCTTTACATAGGCCTGGCCGTATTCCTGAAGAACCGGGTCAATATGCGCTACCCCGTCCTCGGTCAGGCGGAATAGTGTGCGATAGGGAGAAAATGCCCAGCCGGCAAGGGAGCTGAGATCAAAATGCTTTTCCGCAACCCCGTCGCTAAGTTTCTCAAGCGCGTTCGCCTTCATCTCAACAAGGCCCAGCAGGTACTTTTCTCCATACTCAGGCCACACCACAATGTCCATGACCGGCATGAAATCAAAAATAAAGAAGCTCATGCCCGGCATCTGCGTCAGATTGCACCAGAATACCGGAAAATCATAGGGGTCTTCGGGCCAGACAATTATTGACTGCTCGGCAACCGACATGGAGTGAATCTCTATGGCAGAAAACACCGCCTTGGAGATTTTTTCTCCGCGATACACGTCTATATACACTCTGCCGTCCTCGGCCTCGATGTGTCTGAGCGCCGGGTCTATTGCAACGGCCTTGAGCGACAACTTTTCCAGGGCCTTTCTGCCTGCATCGAGCAGCGGGTATTTAATGTCCATGGCATCTCCTCCTTTTTGTTCGTCAGCTGTTACGGTTCTATAACGGCGAGCAGCCGCTGTGCCTGGTCAGGCCCTAAAAATTTGGTGAGCGGGCCTGCGCCCGGGTCGTTTTCCCTGTAATATTTTCTGATGTTGGCCCGGCGCGCATGCACCAGCTTCATATAATCGGAATTGGGATCACGTGGTTTTGCATTTTTCCAGAGCCCGACCCATGCCTTCAAATAATCTTTGGCACAGTCAAGAAGCATATCCATATTCTTCTTCGGCTCCTTTTTTATCGTGCCGGTAATGATGTAGGGTGAATGGATTGCCCGCACCCAGTGAAATACACTGTTTTTCAGGCCGGGCATTTCACTGTAGCTCTGATATAACTCTTCAAGGGGGTTATAAAGATAGTTTTCCAGATAGTCGAGGTTTCTCCCCGGGTCATCGCTCGGGAGCAGGTCGGCGATGAAAAAAATATGTTCTTCCGACTCGTCCCAGTCCACGACAAAGTACGGCAGGTCATACTCATGCCCCGGCGTGATAATGATGACATCCGCCACCATCTGGCCGAAAAAGTTCAATGATGATACACAGATTTTTTCCAGCTTGTCAGCCTTGTAGCATTTGGCCGAGCACTTTTCCCCCTCAAGCTCAAACTCATTTATATCCCGGATGTCCATGCCCTCGTAGTCATAGATCTGGACCGGGTTTAGCTCCGCAAGCAGTTCGAAAAGAATTTTAGTAAACGGCGTGAATTGAATTTTCTCCTCCATCGTGTTATTTCCCCTTTCCTGTTATTCTTCTATGGTTCCCATGATATCAAGCCCCTCAATCATAATGGCCTTTTCCAGGCATTTGCGCATGCAGGTACCGCATTCAAGGCACATGAATTCCTTCACCATGATGCACTTCTTTTCTTTAATTTTTAGAATCAGCATGGGACACGCTTTGACACATTTCCCGCACCCGGTACACAGGGCTTCATCAACGCTGAAAACTGTTTTTTTAATTTTTTCCTGGTTCTGCGCATTCATACCGTACTCCTGTCAGTTCGTAGGTCATACCAATCAGCACCGTATTCGGCTGTCCGCAGATTTCATGGTGCAGCCGGCATATATAATTATCTGATTATAAATTCCCCCAGCAGCGCTGTCATGGCTTTGGGGATATCATCTTCATCATACCCGATTTCTTCTTTGCGGTAGTACTGCAAAAACAGCCCGTTGAACAGAATCTGACTGGTGCCGCCAAAGATTTGCCGCAGCAGTTGCGGTTTTAACGTGGTATCAATTTTCCCCCGCCGCTGGCCCTCCGCTATTATGTCATCGATGGTTTTAAGAAGCTGTTTGTTCTCCTCATAGATTTTACACTGCTTCTGTTTTAATTTTTTACTTTTTACCAGGTGCGGCTGCGGAAACCCTTCCCTGATAATAGTGCCCCAGTAGAGTGATTTCTTATCGTGGAGCAGCA
>CAIYCZ010000171.1 GCA_903924805.1 uncultured delta proteobacterium
GGGCCTATCATAATAATATTTTTAGGAGCTATTTCATCCCGCAGGTCTTCAGGCACCTGCTGCCGCCGCCACCTGTTTCTGAGGGCGATGGCTACAGCCCGTTTTGCATTGTCCTGGCCGATGATGAATTTATCAAGTTCAGCAACAATCTGTCTGGGAGTAAGCGGTTCCATTATCAGGTATCTACCTCGCAAAAATTATTAACGCCACTGAATTACACAGAATTCACTAAACGTGTGTACTGTTAAGAAGATAAAGCAGTTTTTTTCAGTGGGTTTCTGTGCCTTCTGTGGCTTGTAACTCGTCTACCACAATTTCCTTATTAGTATATATACATATTTCTGAAGCGATTTTCATGGACTCTTCAACAACTTCCCGGGCACTGAGCTGAGAGTGCTGGAGCAGCGCCCGCGCTGCAGCAAGGGCAAAGGAGCCCCCGGAGCCGATGGCGGCAACATCATCGTCAGGTTCAATGACATCCCCGTTTCCCGAGATGATAAACAGATGTTCCCGGTCAGCAACGATGAGCAGCGCCTCAAGCCTGCGCAGCATCCGGTCCGTTCTCCAGTCTTTTGCCAGCTCTACCGCAGCCCGGGTAATATTGCCGTGATACTGTTCGAGCTTTGCCTCAAACTTTTCAAACAGAGTAAACGCATCAGCAGTCCCGCCGGAAAATCCTGCCAGGATTTTATCCTGATAGATCCGCCGGATCTTACGTGCCTTATGTTTAAGCACCGTTGCGCTGAAGGTTACCTGGCCGTCGCCGGCAATACACACCGAACCCTTATGCCTGATGGCAAGAATGGTTGTACCGTGAAAATCGTTCATGGCTGCTCCTACCTCTTTTCTTTGCTTCTCGGATGCGCCCGGTCATAGACTTCCATGAGCTTGTCTATATTTAAATGGGTATACCTCTGCGTGGTAGAGAGGTTTACATGCCCCAGCAGCTCCTGGATTGCCCGCAAATCCGCACCGGCATTGAGCAGATGGGTGGCAAAGGAATGGCGCAGGGAGTGCGGGCTGATGCTTCGCTGCAGGCCGCAGTTCTTTACATACTTATCAATCAGCCGGGCAACGCTTCGCGATGTCAGCCGTCCGCCTTTCATATTGAGGAACACGGGAGACTTCTCCGCCAGGCTGCCTGCGCCATGCTTTTCACACAGGTGCTCACTTTTTCCCAGGTAGTGGGCAAGTGCTGCAATTGCTTTTTTCCCGATGGGCACGATTCGTTCTTTCCTGCCCTTTCCCTGCACCTTTATGATGCCAAGATTACATTCAAGGTCATTGCGATTCAGTCCCACCATCTCGCTTACCCTGATGCCGGTTGAATACAGCACCTCAAGGATTGCCCGGTCCCGCGCATGCATGACATCGCCGGCGGGCACCGATTCAATCAGGCCAAACGTCTCATCCACCGACAGGTGCGGGGGAAGGTATTTTTCAAGCTTTGGCGTCCGCACCGATGCGGCAGGGTTGTGAGCCATGACTTCTTCTTTAACCAGAAACTTGAAAAACGTCCTGAGGCATGACAGCTTGCGTGCCTGAGATGACCTTTTATTATGTTTTGCAAGCGTTCCGAGATACGCCCGCATGACCAGGTTATCAATGTTTTTCAGAGCGGAGATGCAAGACGGGCTTTTCTCCTGCAGAAAGCTGTCAAATTCCCGCAGATCAAGCAGATAGTTTCTGCAGGTATGCTCTGATAGATTTCTTTCAACTTTCAGATACTGCTCAAATTGTTTAATATAGATTTCAAGCATGATGGCTATGCATGCAAAAGGTTTTGAAAATAAAACAATAAATATATAACTTTTTCCAAAATAAGCAATGAAAAAATCCTTTTTTATTTGCGTCAGATCGCGTTTATTCCTGCTCCGTGGTTAGTTTTCAAAATTCTTATAGCGCAGAGTAACCATTACCTAAATCTCAGGGAAACCCCCGGCTCTGCCGGAGTTACCTGACACCAGATGCAGGCTTGATAATACGGGGAATGTTCGCGAGTCCGGGAGATTTGCAGGGAACGATAGTTATTTGTGATAGTGCTTAGTAACAGATATGATTTCTATAGTATTATCAGGCAGGGAGATAAACAACGCCCGGTAGTTTCTATCAACGCGGAATGAATAAATATGGCGATGTTTTGGTTTCAGAAGTTCAGTATGCAGAGAATTATGGGCAGGATCGATTTCAAAAAGCTGTTTTGCCTTAAGCCACTTTTTCCACAGTCCATGCGTGCGCAGGTACTGTGCAAGGTCATCTCTCAAGTCGGCAATAACAGGCATGGGCTATTGATAGGGAGATGATTTTTTTAGACCGGCTTCCAAGTCTTTAAGAAACTCGGCATCATATAAATTTGTCTTTGCAAAGTCAGAGACAATGGAATTTATCTTATCCCTCTTAAACTGAACAATGCCGGCACCCTTTGTTTGCAGCTGTTTCAAAAGATGGGATTTTTCTTTTTCGGTCAGAAGGTCAACCACCTTACACAGAGTCTTGAAAGGTATTTCTATTTCTTTTTTAACGGTCTCTTTAAGGACTAATCGTGGCATACACAATCTCTCACGTTTTGAAGTCGTTAGTAGTTATATTTATATTTCACACTATAAGAGATAATCAATAGTCTGTCAAATAAAATGGGAACAATAAAATGGAAACACAATTCTCACACCCTTCATCTTTTGCCCGCTGTACTCTGTTATGTGTCCTCTGACCTCTCTTTGCCTTTTCACCTCGTTACCGATCAACCCATTCACCGATTCACCGTTTCTGTGCCTCGTCGCTCGTGCCCCGTGTCACGAGTCACGGTTTACGGCTCACGAATCACCAACCCCCAAAAAGTACAAAATAACCTGTTTTGGCAACGGCAAATTCCTTGACAATCATGGTGAGGTCATTGATAATTGTATAAATGATTACGCCGTTTTAGATTCATTAAAGAGGCAACTATGAACGTATTAAGTTATCGAGTCCTTTTGAGAAAAGAACCAGAACGGGGGTATACAGTAATTGTTCCTTCCCTGCCCGGCTGTGTGACCTATGGGGATACTATAGATGAGGCAATAGCGATGGCTAAAGAAGCGATTGAATTATATATAGAGAGCCTGAAAGCGCATAACGAAGAGATACCGACTGAAGAAGGGACACTGGAATATACTCTCACGATGGAATCATATGCCTAAGCTCCCTCTCATCGAGCTGATTTACCAAAGGGAACCGTGCTTGAGATTTTAAAGCAGGCAGGATTAGATAAAAAACAGATTAAATAAAAATTATGTCAGTGAAGTTCTGTGTAGTTCAGTGGCATAGAGAGGGCAGGGGCTGGAAACGGCAGTTGCCTTTTTTTGTTTTTATACTATTTTTTGCTTGAAAAAATAGTATATACTTTATATACTGATTAACAAATTTTTAAAAAAATATTAAATCCCTCCTCACCTCCCTTTACAAAAGGGAGGAATTTCCCCCTTTAGCAAAGGGGGATTATGGGGGATTTGTGGTCCCCTTCCAGGTATTAATTTCAAGTCGTAGAGCCAGCCCCGTACTTTATACGGGGTGAGGGTGAAAGGTCTATAATATATGGCTACACCAGCTAAACAGCTTAAGCACCCGTATATAACCACAAACAGAAAAATACGGGGTGGTAATCCTGTTATTTCAGGAACAGGTATTCAAGTCCTTGATATAGCAATCAGATACGAACTTATGGGAATGTCCCC
>CAIYCZ010000172.1 GCA_903924805.1 uncultured delta proteobacterium
AGGAATATGCAGCCAGTGCAACAGAAAACAGACTATGCGTTTTTGAATAAATTGACTGACCGGATCTTGTCCGGCGGCGCAATCACCCGCAGCGAAGCTCTTAAGCTTGCCAGGCTGCATGCAGCGGAAGACATCGTCATGCTCATGGCGCACGCACATATAATTCGCCGGCATTTCAAAGGGGCACGCATTGATCTGTGCGCAATTGTGAATGCCAGATCAGGACGCTGCCCGGAGGACTGTATATTCTGCGCCCAGTCTGCCCATTATAAAACAGAGATAACAACCTACCCGCTCTTAGCAAAGCGCGATATTCTTGCACAGGCACGGCAGGCGCGGGATAACAGAGCCCGCCATTTCAGCATTGTCACGAGCGGCAGGGGCATTAATGGAGCAGATGATATTAACAGGATATGCGCGTATGTCACAGAGATTTCAGAAACCGGCAGCATTCCCTGCGCCTCTCTGGGGATACTTACCCGCGAGCAGTTCGCTCAGCTCAGGGAGGCGGGTCTGAAGCGCTACCACCATAACCTTGAAACAGCAGAAAGCCACTTTGGCAGCATCTGCACAACGCATTCTTACGCGGAACGGGTGCAGACAATTCGCCTGGCACAGGAGGCCGGTTTTGAAGTGTGCGCAGGGGGAATCTTCGGCATGGGTGAAACTCCCCAGCAGCGCATTGAGCTTGCGTTTACCCTGCGGGAGCTTAACGTTGACAGTGTCCCGCTCAATTTTTTGCATCCCATACCGGGGACCCCGGCAGAAAAATATCAGATGCTTTCACCGCTTGAGATAGTAAAGATTATTTCCCTGTTTCGGTTTGTGCTGCCGGAAAAAGAAATCAGGGTATGCGGGGGCAGGGAAACTGGACTGAGAACATTACAGCCGTTAATGTATATTGCCGGTGCCAGTGGCACCATGATCGGCAACTATCTAACCACCAGCGGACGCGATCCCGCGACAGACCTCCGGGAGATTATTGACCTGGGCTTAACTGTTGAATCCAAAGAATAAGTGATCTTATCTTATTACGGCTGCTTTACGGTCAGACTTCGAGTTACATAAGGGTTGGAAATCTAAAGCGCTAAATCCTAAATCTCAAACAATTTTAAAATAACTAAATTTTTAAACCACTGTTTTGAATTATCGACATTTATAAATTTGGATTTGTTTAGGTTTTAGAAATTCGGATTTAGTATTTCCCAAACTAAAAATTCTGGCCTGAAGACAAGGGATCCTAATATCCTGTGAGAATTAAGCAGTGAGTGTCATCACGGTTACTCCTCATATCAGAGAGCTCTGCCGCTATGAGGCACGGCATATGCTTCCCGGAAAACTGCTGGCACAGCCATACAGTTTTTTCCTGGACAGTGCTGATGGGAACTATGTTGGATCGCGCTATTCATTTTTAGGCTGTGACCCGTTTCTTGTTTTTACCTGCAGCGGTGATGCAATAACCCTGACCCAGAACGGACATCAGGAATACTTCAAACAGGACCCGTTCCTTTTCCTTAAGAAGCTGATGGCCGGCTTCAGGATAAGCAGTGAGGGGGAAAGCATTCCGTTCATTGGCGGGGCGGTAGGCTACTTTGGTTATGATATGGGCCGGCTCATTGAAAAAATACCTGTTTGCAGCAGCAACGACATAACCATGCCTGATTGCTGCCTCGGGTTTTATTGTACGGTCATTGCAATAGACCATCACCGGGAAAAGGTCTGGGTGATTGCTTCAGGGCTGCCGGAGAAAACGCCCTCGGCCCAATCCAACAAGGCGCAGGCGGACATGGCTACCCTCATGGCCCTGCTTGCTTCTGAGGACGCCGGATATACTGCCGCTGCGCAGGCACAAACAGATGAGTCTCCGAAGGAACTCCAGGCGGATTTTGACCGGCAATCATATTGTAAAGCAATTGTAACGGCAAAAAGCTATATTGCGCAAGGGGACATTTATCAGGTAAACCTTTCACAGAGGTTTTCCTGTGCGGCATCAGTCTCACCCCTTGCCCTTTACCTGCGGCTGCGTGCCATCAGCCCGGCGCCGTTTGCCTGCTTTTTTAACGCCGGTGACCATTGCATCATAAGCTCATCACCGGAGCGGTTTTTAAGGATATCGGGAAGGGCGGTTGAAACCCGGCCGATAAAGGGAACCCGGCCGCGGGGCGCAACAGCGGCGCAGGACCTGAAGATGCGCGATGAGCTGCTGGCAAGCGGCAAAGACCGCGCCGAGCTCATCATGATTGTTGACCTTGAGCGCAATGACCTCGGCAGGGTATGTTGCTACGGGAGCGTGCACCCTGCCGAACTAATTACCCTTGAAACGCATCCAATAGTCCATCACCTGGTTGCGACAATTAAAGGGGAGCTTGCCCCGGCGTGTGATCATATTGACTGCCTGCGGGCATGTTTTCCCGGCGGCTCCATAACCGGCGCCCCGAAAATCCGGGCCATGGAAATTATCGAGGAGCTTGAGCCGTGCAGAAGAAAAATTTACACCGGCTCGTTCGGGTATCTTGGCTTTAATGAAGAAACTGATTTAAATATTCTGATACGCACCGTCCTCCACGTAAACGGCTGGTACTATTTTCACGTGGGCGGCGGCATTGTTGCCGACTCGGATCCGGACATGGAATATGACGAGACACTGCACAAGGCACGGGGGATTATGCAGGCGCTGGGTATTTCAAATCCTAAATCCTAAACTCCAATTACAAAGCCCAAGGGGTAAATGACAAATACCAAGTCCTAAAATTCAAATGACAAAATCCAAATGCCAAATGAATTTCAAATGTCAAATTCCAAATCATCCATTTGACATTAAGGTTTTGGCATTTATTTGAACTTTGAGCTTTGTCATTTGACATTTATACAGTATCAGGATTTCGATATTAGAATTTCGGATTTAAAAAATGGTATATTTTTAAATAGTACGTAATATCAAGAGGGGAGGGCAAACTCATGCTGCACATCTTTCTTTATATATTATTGGGTCTTGCCGGCGGAATACTCAGCGGGCTTATCGGTGTCGGCGGCGGGGTAATGATAGTCCCGGCGCTGGTTTTTCTGTTCGGTATGTCCCAGCATCAAGCGCAGGGCACGTCTCTGGCAATGCTGGTTCCGCCGGTGGGGCTGCTTGCCGCGTGGACCTACTACACGAATGGATTCGTTGATTTGAAAATAGCGGCCTGCTTATGTGCAGGCTTATTTCTGGGCGGCCTGCTGGGGGCTAAATTTGCAACCGGGGTGTCCAATGCGGTATTGGAAAAAATATTCGGCGCAGCGCTGCTGCTGATTTCACTGAAGATGCTGTTTGCCAAATAAGCCGGCAGCGGCAGGAATCTGATAGCATAGTATGGTATATATATTTAAACAGGGAGGGATGTATCATGGCTTTTAAAATCAGGGACAGCATTACATGGGTTGGAAAGATTGACTGGGAATTGCGGTCTTTCCATGGCGAGGAACTCTCCACGCATCGCGGCTCAAGCTACAATTCGTATCTGGTACGGGATGAGAAAACCGTTTTGATTGACACGGTGTGGGGACCGTTTAACCGGGAGTTTGTGCGGAACCTGAAGCAGGTCATTGATCTGAAAAAGATTGACTTCATTATTGCGAACCACGCGGAAACTGACCACAGCGGAAGTCTCCCCGAGCTGATGCGGGAAATCCCCGGCACGCCCGTCTACTGCACGGCAAACGCGGTTAAGTCGCTCAGGGGGCATTACCATGAGGACTGGAACTTCAACGTGGTCAAGACCGGGGATAAACTGAATATCGGCTCAAAGGAACTGATTTTCATCGAAGCGCCCATGCTCCACTGGCCGGACAGCATGTTCTGCTACCTGACCGGGGACAATGTGCTGTTCAGCAATGACGCCTTCGGCCAGCACTATTCCTCGGAGCGCATGTATAACGACCTGGTTGACCAGTGCGAGCTGTTTCAGGAGGCGATTAAATATTACGCAAATATCCTGACCCCGTTCAGCATGCTGGTGGGCAATAAGATAAAAGAAGTCGTGGGACTCAAGCTGCCGGTAGACATGATCTGCCCGAGCCACGGCATCATGTGGCGCAAAGACCCGTTGCAGATTGTTAACAAATATTCTGAATGGGCAAACAACTATCAGGAGAATCAGATTACTATTATATACGACAGCATGTGGAACGGCACCCGCAGAATGGCTGAGGCGATTGCAGAAGGTATCAAGTCAGCAGACAGCAGCGTGGCGATAAAGCTTTTCCATGCAGCGCGCTCGGATAAGGCAGATGTTATAACCGAAATTTTCAAGGCAAAAGCTGTGCTGGCAGGTTCCCCCACCGTTAACCGGGGCATTCTTTCTGCCATCGCCGGTATTCTGGAAGAGATGAAGGGACTTGGTTTTAAAAACAAAAAGGCAGCCGCGTTCGGCACCTACGGCTGGAGCGGTGAGAGTGTTAAAATCCTGACAGAAAAACTGAAAGACGCCGGACTGGAAATAATCCATGACGGTGTCCGGGCCAACTGGAACCCGGATAAGGCAAGTATAGATGCCTGCATCAGCCTGGGAAAAGAGGTGGCAGGGAAGCTGAAATAATCGAGACGCTTACGTGCGCTGATTGACGCAGCAGGGGCAGACCCGGAAGTCCGCCCCTTTTTTTATGCCGGGAATCATCGAACCCTTATTTTTTCCTATCCCCTGACTCCTGTATTTTTTCATTTACATTTTTTAAATATTACATATAATCACCTGTAATTATAACGTGTTAAGAAAAAAGCTAAATAATGGGCGGTATTTCCCTATTTTATTATGATTAATTTTCACGATATAGAACAGGTTGCAACCAGGCTCGGCACTGCTGTTAATGCTGAACGCGTTATTTTATTTGGTTCATATGCACGTGGTGACGCACGCGAACATAGTGATGTTGATTATATGGTCATCGCAGAAAGCACATTGCCCAGATTTAAACGCAGCCGTGAGCTCTATAAGCTGTTACGCCCGCATCCCTTCGGTATGGACATAGTTGTTTATACTCCCGAGGAAATAGAACGAGGCAAACGGACTCCGGTATCATTCATATCTTCGGTATTACAGGAAGGGAGAGCTCTGTATGTCAGAAGAGCTTGAACTTGCCCGGCAATGGGTGATAAAAGCAGGCAACGATCTTCTGAATGCGGATAATAATCTGAATGCTGAAACTATTCCGCTTGACACGGTCTGTTTCCATTGTCAGCAGGCGGCAGAAAAACTGCTCAAAGCATTTCTGGTAGGCAAGGGGCGCACATATCCCATTACTCACGATCTCCTTGCAATTTTGGAAAGCATAATACCTATCAACGCTGAAGCAGAGCAGCTGCGGGATGATCTTGCTTTATTAACCCCATATGCTGTTGAGGTTCGTTATCCCGATGATTTTTTTATGCCTTCTTTGCAGGATGCGCAGGAAGCGAGAGAATCTGCCAACAGGGTAAAGAAATGGCTTAAGAATGCATTGCCAGAAATTTTCAGTGTCTCACGAGATGGCTGACATAAGATAGGGCTGCCCGCTTTTTACGAGTCACGAGTCACGGTTCACGAGCCGCGAATGAGAGGTACATGTATCAGCTTGGAAATAATATCATAGAGAGCTTCTATCAGTATATGTGCCGATGGAAGCTCTTTTTATTTCGTGGCGCGAAGTTGAGGGAAATAGAATAACGGGCTTTGCCGTGTGAGTTGGTTTAATAGGTGACTGTTGTTCCCAATTTCCCAAAGATTAGTTTTAGGAGTTCTTAGTGTTAGAAAAAGATATTGAAAATCTTTTAGCAAATTATCCTGATGATTTCTTCCCAAAGGCTGGTTTCATACTTCAAGGGCAACAAGTCAGATTAGATAACTGCCGTGCTGATATTCTATTCAAAGATAAATACGACAGGACAATAATCATTGAAGTTAAAAGAGGTATATTGTCAAGAGACGCATCTGGTCAGGTGTTGGAATATTATGGACTTCTTAAACAGGTTACCCCGCATACAATTATAGAATTAGTATTATGTGCTAATGTCATACCAGCAGAACGCAGAATGTTTTTAGAGAATTATGGTATTGAATGCAAAGAACTGGGGGTTGGTTTAATCACAAATATTGCAAAAAAATACAATTACAAATTTCTTGATGAAGTTAAAAATGAACAAAAAGAAAAGGTTGATTTTAAGGAACCCAGCCTTTATGAACCTGTTTCACTTAATAAGGAAAAGGGACAAAGGGTTTGGACTTTCCAAGCAAACCCTAACAGGTTTGATATATTAAACGCACTATCTGATACATCCTATAATGCAGATACCTGGTTAGTTAATCAATATCAGAATGAAATAAAGAAAGGTGATATTGCGTTGATATGGATGTCAGGAACAAAGGATGGCGGGATATACGCAGTTGGCGAAGTATTAACTAATCCAATGGTCATACATGATAATCCCGATACAGAAAAATATTGGATTAGTGAAGATGACCGTGGTAAGGCGAAATTACGGGTTAATATTAAGATTACTAATAAATTCCCGAATCATCCTGTATTC
>CAIYCZ010000173.1 GCA_903924805.1 uncultured delta proteobacterium
AAATCCTTATACTTATTATTGACAGGGAGCTTACCCGTCAGGAGCAGGTGGCAATCCAGCTCTCCCATAATGCCATAGAAGGCAAGGACGACCCTGTTATTCTCAAAGAATTGTGGGACGAGATAGAACTTATTGACCTCAAACTATATGCCGGTCTCGATAGCGAGATCATCAAGGAGCTTGAAAAAATGGAGTTCATTTCCATAATAGAAGCCCGCCCTGATTACAAACATTTGATGATGCTCTTTTTACCCGAAGAAACGGAAGAGATCAGGAAGATCCTTGAGGAAGCGGATCTGTTTTTTTCAGGCGATGAAAATTATGTCCTGTCCAGAAAACACTATGACGAAGTTTTCCGGCTCCTGATCGATGTTAAAGATAAATATAATATAATCAACAACCCCACGGCCTTTATGAAAATTATTGAGCTTGCGAAAGAAGTGTTTGACATTGGCAAGAAAGATGCAGCTCCGTAGACTGCAAATCTTCTTGTAACGATTGTACCACCAGCAACTCCTTATCTATCAATGCCTTGAGACCGCCAGCGTATTTAAGCGCACAGGCGCATTGAGGCTCTTCCCTATATAACAATATTACCTCTTTTTTCGCATTCAGTATGCCCCCCTGCCCTGTTCCTTATCTATCAACCATTAGAGACGAAAAAAGCCAGAACAGCACTATACTAAACCCTTAGTTTAATAAACTATGCTTTTAATAGAACCCTCTTAGATGTCAAAAACCATGCCAGAAATATACTTGACAAACCCACTTTTTCAGCCAATAAAACCCCCACCCAGGCCCCGATTTAGCCCCCATCTCACATAAAATTTATTTACCCCGCCATTTCAGCGTATCTCTTCGTGTGTTCATATAGACACATTCCTTACTCATAACAAATGCCTGACATGCCATAAGTGCTTGATATTATTGGTTATTTTCCTTGACATAGGTGGTATGTGTGCTATGATTATACTATAACATATGGAAATCATTGGACAAATAAAACAGACCCCACGGAATCAAGCTTTTGTTAAAGGAGGAATCCTTATATGATAATAAAACTCAGGGAACGGGTGAAACCGGTTAAAACCCCCGAATCAATACATCATTTAATTTTAAATATTCTCAAGGAAGAGCACGAAGTAGACAGACAGAAAGAACACTTCTGGTCCATCGGTCTTAATTCAAAAAATAAAATAAAATACATCGAGATGGTCAGCCTCGGCATCCTGAACGCTTCCCTTGTACATCCGAGGGAGCTTTTCCGCCTTGCCATTTCCAGGGCTGCAGCAAGTATCATCGTAGCCCATAACCACCCCTCGGGAGATCCCGAACCCTCCGAGGAAGACATCAGCATGACTAAGCGCATTGTAGAATCCGGCAAAATACTCGGCATTGAAGTTCTTGACCATGTCATCGTTTGTTCCAGGCAATACAAAAGCTTTAAAGAACTCGGTCATATGTAAGGGAGGTGATAACAATGAACGAAGATACAAATCAAGCAACAAATCAAAACGACCCATGGCAAGGGTTTGAACTTATCCACGCCTATACCAGGGAACAAGCAATAGAAGATGGTGTCCTTGTCGATGTCAGTACCCTTGCAAAGGAAGCGGGTCTCCGCTATCCAGTTGCGGTCACAAGGAATGTGTGGGACGGATACATTGTCCCTGACGAGCGCGCCCGAAAATTGGGGCAGAGCGAGACTGGCAGACTTTGGGATCTTCTATGGATGTTCTCCATTGCCGCCCGGCACGCTTCAATAGACACGATCCTTTTCAGACTCTATTTCATTATGAAGGAGAGACAGAGACGTCTCATTACCATGAAAGCGATGATTGCCCCTGGCGACAACGGCGAGCCGGTGATCACCATTATGCTCCCCGAGGAGGATTGATATGAAAACCGATAAATGGGTCCAAAGATGGCAGGTAGAAGGTTCTAACGGGCATACGTGGACGGTCGCTATTGATAAAGACGGC
>CAIYCZ010000174.1 GCA_903924805.1 uncultured delta proteobacterium
GGTCAACCTTTTTATTAAGTTCACGGATCATGGATGTGTTTAAATCTATCTTTTCATTTAACTCATTCTTGACATCATGCATTTCTTTCCTGAGAACATCATGCCCCTCAAGAACCAGATCAAACTTGCCGTTAATGTCTTCGAGTATAATCTCTAAATGATCTTTCTTCATTTTATTTACTATGGGATTATTTAAAAAGTCATAATGGTTTTAAATCATTTTGAGAAACAGATGTCAACAGAAACTCTCTCTGGTAGTATAGTGCTTAAAAATAATAATTCCACAGTACTGCTGATTCCGTCTGATAGATACCAAACGATTTTATCCGTGAGACCTCACAGGTGATACTTCTTTGGGTGCTTATGGCAAGGTTGTGCTTCATGGACAGTTCAAAAGTCTTATGCTCATCTCCCAGCCCATAATATAATGCCCGCGCATTAAGAAGCATTGTCCAGCAGCCAGTCAAATGCTTTTTTAATCCTGTTGATGCGCCGATACCCAGGGCGTAATTTTCCTTAAAAGAGCCTGCCCCGTTAATGTCTCCCTCGATCATGCCGTAAAAGAGCCCAAAAAATTTATTTGTATAGGAAAACCCTCCGCCCGTATTCAACTGGTACACCAGATGGTCATGTCCGTCATGCAGCATTTTCTGGATGAACCCTGTTTTAACTTTCCATGAGAACGGCTTAAACAGCATGTCCCGCGGCGCGAGCGAAATGATGTCTACCACATCAAGCTGCTTTAGTTGAATTTTATTTTTTGCGCTGTAATACCGCAGCGCCGTATTCAGAAACTGTATCTGTGAACCGCTGTCAAACCCTGCATCATTATCTATTAACGCATGGTAGGCAATCCGGTAGCGTATCTCCTCAAACCATGAGCCTTTTTTTAAGCCGAATCCGACACCGATCCTGCTTGAATTATGGCCCTTGTCAGGCTCCGGAGGCCTGGGCGGCTGATATGTCGCTTCCCCGGTCTTCCCCAGGCTGCTGCGCGTTTTGAGAAGTTTTAAAAAAAGATCTGTATAACGGTCTTTAGTGAGCTGTTTTTTTACATAGGAATACTGAAGATACTCTATGGCTAAATCAAGAATCTTTATTTTATCCTGTTCGGATAGATCCTTTTCATTTAAAGCTTCAGGCTCAATTACGCCTTTGGCAAATTCTATAGCGGCTACCTGCTGCTCTCTATTTAAGGATGAAGCAATATATTTTATTAATGTTGCTTTCGATGGCCGGTAATCCACTGTTTCAATAACACCAGCTTTTTGCAGCGCTTTAATGGTATCAACGGGAATAGTCCACCAGTTAAATTGATCGGTAAGATGCAGGGAGGGGCGTGCAGCTTCCAGTAAGAAAAGAATGGTATAGGAACAATTTTCGTCAAAGAAATAATAGTAAGAATATATGCCCTGCAGTTCCCATATGTGCATGATCATCTTTTTTACTTCGTCTTCGCTGAGATTTAAGCAATACTCCCAGATATCGCGCTGTCCGATATCACTGTATTCCTGCACCTTCTGATAATAGGGCAAAATTGAAAAATAGCCTTTATAGAATCCGCTGAGACCTTTAAGTGCAAACACCAGCCCATTGGTTTCATCAGTAAACGCTGAATAATTGACTGCGTGGGACAGGAGTTTGCTTCTGGATGCTGTCTCGATATTGATGAACGTATGGCCAAACATCGAAGCCGGGTTATTCATAAAGCCGGCAGGGAAAATCAGGGTTGCTGCCTTCGGTTTGATAACCTCCATGGTCGTATTGAATTTTGTGCATTCAGCAACCGGCATCCGGGATTCATCAAACCCTAATTTCTCCTTAAGCCAGGTATAGCGTGCGATGAATCTGCACAGGGGCGGATTGACCGTGTCAGAGGGAGCATTAAATAATGCGCGCAGCGTTGCTTCAAGCTCAGCCTGCGGATTATGCTTCCCTTCGGGTGAAAGGAAAAAACGGGGGTCATCAATTAAACTTTCCACTCCGGACACGGTTTTCTTGTAATGCAGCAGGATATGCCAGTACCGGTCATTATAGAGCTGCTTTTGCTCTGCATCCTGAATCAGGCAATCAATATACGCTACATCCGTGCTGAGAACCGGGGGAATACCTGAAAACCATGAGCAGATAATAATATATAAAAAAAGAGATATGGATTTTTTTATCAATCCATATCTCTTTATAGGAGAGGTTATCACGCTAAAATACACAGCTATATATTTTGGGTTATAGTAACGATATGCTCGATAACGTCTGCCTCAGTAACCTGCGGCGAGGTGAATATACGATCGAAGTTGGTCTGAAGTTTTGTGTTAAAGGTGCTGCGGTTATTATCAGGCACACCCATTAATAGAGCCAGCGTATTCAGCGATTCTCCCTGGCCGCGGGCAATGTCCTTTGCAAGGTTATCCATGTTCTCTGCCACAAACTTATGCAGCATCTCACTTCCATAAAACTGTGGCGGCTGATTGCATTCAAGGGTGCCGGAGCTGATACCAAAGGTCTGGTTGCCCAGAATCCCGTTGGTAGTAGCAGCAGCGGTTTGCGACATCAGTCCCTCGTTATTCTCAAAAAGCATTGAGCCAAGCCCGCATCCGCAATTCTTCTTAAGCCCGGCACCCGCATAGGCAATGTTGCATGCCACGGCACAGATGATTAAAGCAAACAATATTTTTTTCATGGTCTATCCTCCTTTTTAAAAAATGTTTAGTTGGATAAATAACAATGCCTTCAGATTCTCTTTATAATATCACCTCCTTATAAAAAAAGTATCATATCACACATAAGAGTCAAATGCTTTACGTAAAAAACAGTATTGAAACTATAGTAGAAAAAACTTTTTTATGTCAAGCAAAAAGGCGCAAGAATGTACAGATGCTTCAAAAGAATGCGCTGGGGCGTCTCACCGCAATAGCCTTATGATCGCTGTCTCCGGTACATAAAAGCAACAACGAAGAAGATGAAATTCAGCATAACAATGGTTGCGCCGGTTGGAAGGTTTAACGTGAACGAAATGATGATACCGGCACCGACGGCAATGAGGCCAATTACCGTCGAAACAATTACCGCCGGCTTGAACCCCCGTGCTATCTGCAATGATGTTACTGCGGGAAGAATCAAAAGAGATGATACCAGCAGTATTCCCACGACCCGCGTTGCAAGAACAATGGTAAGGGCGGTGGCAAGGATAAAGATAGTATTGATTCTTTCTGTGTTAACACCGGTTGTCCGGGCAAATTCCTCATCAAAGGTTACGGAGAAAAGCTCATGGTAAAAAACAGAAATAGTCACCAGCACGGCTGCCGAAAGTGCTATGGAAATGATAACCTCTGTAGTGCTTACTGCCAGAATGTTGCCAAAGAGATAGCTGAAGAGGTCAACATTAAACCCGCCGCCAATGCTTGCCAGGATGGTCCCGCCGGCAATGCCCACAGAAGAGACAATGCCAATAGCCGCATCTCCATACAGCCGTGCGCGCTCGGTAAGTTTCAAAATCAACAGGGAGCACAGCATGACAACAGGGATGGAAACATAGATCGGCGAGAGGTGTAACGCAAGCCCGAGGGCAATGCTGCCAAACGTGACGTGCGCCAGTCCATCGCCGATAAGAGAAAATCGCCTCAGAACAAGAAATACGCCGAGTGTAGAGCACAGAATGGCTATAAAACATCCCGCAATCAGTGCCCGCTGGATAAATCCGTAGCTTAAAAAATTAATCAGATCCATAACTTAAAACTAACCACAAAGCACCTTTTGTACTGCGTACCGCGTTAATGCGTTATCATAACACAGTACTCCGTACCCAGTACGCTGTACGTTTAATCTTTTTTATCTCTGCGCTCTCTGCGTCCGCTGCGGTGAAACATACTAACTGTGCCGGTGGCAGATGAGGGGCTGGGCGAACTCCCCAAAATAGCTTGCCATATCAGCTGATGAGCAGAAGTCTTCAAAACTCCCGAAGAAAATCAGCCGCTTGTCTATGTAGAGCAGCTTTGCCGCATACTTGCCGATGTCTGCAATATCATGGGTAACGATGATTATGGTCACGCGATGCTGCGTATTTAATTCCCGCAGCGTATTGAAGAATTTGTCTCGTGTCTCAGGGTCAAGGGCAGTGGTGGGCTCGTCAAGAATTAAAAACTCGGGTTCATTGATAAGTGCGCGCGCCAGTAGCACCCGCTGCTGCTGCCCTCCCGAGAGCTCGCCAATGAGGCTATCCCTAATGTCCTGTATGTCAAGCAGTGAGAGGATATGGTTTAATTTCTCATCATCTGATTTATCTATCCGCCGGGGAAATCTTTTCCCGGCAAGAAGCCCCAGGGAAATTATTTCTTTAACCCGTGCAGGAAAGAACTGGTTGAAAGCGGTTATCTTCTGGGGGAGGTATCCGACTTTTTGCCAGTCGCCAAAATCTAACGGGCTGTGGCCAAACAGTGAAACACGGCCTTTCGTTGGCTGGGAAAGTCCCAGGATGGTTCTGATGAGTGTGGTTTTGCCTGAACCATTCGGGCCGACCAGGCCGATATAGTCTCCGGCTTTTACGCTGAAGGATATGTCACATAACACATCTGAGGCATTATATTTAAAGGAAAGGTTGTCAGCTGATACAATAGCTACCTGCATTGCAGTCCAACAATAAGGTTTTTCAGGTTTTGTTCCATGATAGCAATAAAGGACACGCCCCTGGCCATCTCGTCCTTGGTAATGTTATGGGCAGCATTGAGTTTCAAAAGTGTCGCACCGGTTTCCCTTGCAATAGTCTCCGCCACGCGGGGATTCAATAGTTCCTCGTAGAATATATGCGTGATGCGGTTGCGTTTCGTCAATTCACTTAATTCATAAAGCCGCTTTGGGGTTGGCTCTGAATCAGGTGAAAAACCATATGCAGCAACGTATCCGAGATGGTATCGCCGTGCCAGATAGCCAAAGGCAAAATGTCCGCCGTGTATGATAATCTTTTTTTCGCAGCGGGAAAGAGCATTCTGAAAGCGGGTGTCAAGAGCAGCAAGGGAGCTCTTGTAGGCTGCGGCGTTGTCAGTATAAAACGTTTTATTGACCGGATCCTTTTCAATAAACCCGGCACACATGGTATCAACCATTTTCTGCGCATAGGCAAGGTCAAGCCAGATATGGGGATCGGTTCCCCGGTGTTCATCCCTGTGGCCTGCAGATTCCTCTCGTGGAGCAATACCCGTGCTTGCGTCAATGACTAAAAGATTTTTCCCCTGTATTCCGGCTATGATATCTGCTACCCACGGCTCCATAGCAGCTCCTGTATAAATAAACATGTCAGCGTCATATATTTTTATCATATCACGCGGCCTGGGCTCAAAGCTGTGGGATTCTACACCAGGAGGGATAAGAAGACTCACCCCTGCCCGGTCTTTTCCAATGTGTTTGGCAAAATCATAGAGAGGGAAGAGGCTGGTCACAACCACGAGCTTCCCCTTCTCATCCGCTCCCCCCGTATCTCTTTTGCAGGATGGACAGAGAGAAAGGATTAAAAGAGAAACAATACATACCAGAATTAAGCGTCGCATAACAGCGTACTCGGTAGTTACTTACGGGTCTTCTCGCAATCTAGTGTAATCTTAAAACTGCTCTGGCAGAAGGGTTCCCCTTTATCACTTGCCGGCGGGTACTAGTTCCCCTTGTATAGCACGCTTGTCGTGAGCGACAGGGGAGGTTTTCAGCGCCGCAACAATATACTCGGAGACTTACTCACGACC
>CAIYCZ010000175.1 GCA_903924805.1 uncultured delta proteobacterium
CCGCTAGGGGGAATGCAATGGGGTCTGGCACTACAGAATTCGCAAGGCACCTGCCGTTCCACTGGTGCCGTGCGGTTGTGTTGTGGCTATGAAAACCTCCCCTGCCGCTCACTCTGTTTGTGCTCACTCATTGAGGAGAAGACCCAGATATGTACTGTAATTATGCAGGAAAATTTTTCGGCTGACAAGCTATTCTGAAGCAGCATTATCTGCTTTTGTGGCTCCTTTTTTTGCAGCACAGATGACTTCTGCATACACGTCTTTGAGCGGAACACCTTTCTGCAGGGCAACTCTTTTACATTCTTCAAACTCCGGAGCAATGCTGTTCACACCCGCTCCCGATAAAACCTTTACTTTCAGTGTTCCAAATTTTGTTTTTACCGCTGCCTGCAAGCGCTCAAGCTTGGTTCTGCCGGCACGGTAATAGCGAACTCCTGCAGTGGTTGATTCCTGAAAAATAATCTGCAGCAGTGCCGGCCGGTCCTTTTCTGAGCTTATGACCTGGAGCAGAATCCCCGGTCGATTTTTTTTCATATGGATCGGGATAAAAGAAACATCAAGCGCTCCTGCCTGGAGCAGCCGGTCCATAAGAAAACCCGCCCATTCAGGGTTCATATCATCCACGTTGGCCTCGATTATCCAGACATAGTCATCCGCGGGAAGCATGGTTGTTTCTCCCAGAATAATCCTCAGCATATTGGGGATCTGCGGAAAATCTTTCATGCCTGCCCCATACCCTGATTTCAGGACGGTCATGGGTGGCATATGACCAAATGCTTGTACCAGGGTTGTCAGAATAGCTACGCCGGTGGGGGTGACCAGTTCTCCTCTTATATCAGAAGCGTAGACCGGAACACCTTTGAGCAGCTCAAGTGCAGCCGGAGCCGGAACCGGAAACGTGCCGTGCTCACACCCCACAAAGCCTGAGCCCAGGGGGAGCGGAGACGAGTAAAAGGCAGTAGCGCCCAGGTAGTCAAGGCAGATGACTGAGCCGACAATATCGACAATAGAATCTATTGCTCCCACCTCATGGAAATGAATGTCGGCAATCTTTTTTTGATGAATGCGTGCTTCTGCCTGAGCTATGCGATAAAAAATCTCCCGGCTGGTATTCTTTATGCCGCTGCGTAGCGTGCTTTTTCTAATGATGGTCTCTATCGTCTTATACGAGCGCTGACTATGGCCATGCCCCTCTGTCTTTACCTGAACCCGGTATCCCGAGATCCCCATCCGCGTGCAGCGCGAGACAGCCAGGCGGTATCCGCTCACCGCAAGTTTTTTCAGCTCTGCCTTCAGGTATGCTTGAGGAACCCCCAGGTCCAGAAGAGCCCCGAGGGTCATATCACCGCTGATGCCTGAAAAGCAGTCAAAATAGAGACACTTCATCTATGACCCCTGATTGATAAGGCTTGCAACATAGCCGGCACCGAAGCCGTTATCAATATTGACCACGGCAATACCTGAAGCGCATGAATTGAGCATCCCCAGCAGGGCAGTAATCCCTCCGAAACTTGATCCATAGCCCGTGCTGGTCGGCACCGCAATGACCGGGCGCGATACCAGGCCGCCGACAACGCTCGGAAGCGCTCCCTCCATGCCCGCCACCACAATGAGCACATTGGCTGCAAACAATTTCTCCGTCTGGCTCATAAGCCGGTGGATGCCGGCAACCCCCACATCATAGATATGCTCAACAGGATTTCCCATAATCCGTGCGGTAATGACCGCTTCTTCTGCAACCGGAATATCAGACGTACCGGCAGAAATTACTAAAATCATTCCCCTGCCCTTCGGTTCTGTTCTACCGCAGACTACGGTCAGTGCCCGTGAAGCAGGGTAGTATGTGGCTTCCGGAAATATCTTTTTGACCTGCGCGGCTTTTTTCTTATCAACCCGGGTGGCAAGGATGGGATACTTTTTATCCCTCATTTTTCTGATGATTGCAATGAGCTGCTCGGCAGATTTCCCCTCCCCCCAGATCACCTCGGGGAATCCCTGGCGCAGCGACCGGTGATGATCTATGTGGGCAAAGCCGATGTCTTCAAAGGGAAGGGTGCGCAGGCTCTCAACTGCCTTCTCAATTGACAGCGTCCCGGTTCTTACCTTCTGCAGAATTTTTTTAATATCACTTTCTTTCATTGCCTGCCTGCTTCTGGTACCTGCACTCAAAAATGGGTAAACCCCTGTTTGCTAATGGCAACTTCCCGGTCCCGGTCATCCAGAATTTTCAACTTCCCGCTGTTTCCGGTAATCTCTCCTATGTGCGTTATCGGGATCGTAAGCGTGCGCGCCCAGGTCTCCATTGCGTGCTTTTTCCGGGGAGGAACCGTAAACAGGAGTTCATAGTCTTCACCGCCACACAGTGCCGGTGCATAAAAATCATCTGAAAACGTTTTGCAGAGTTTTTTATACGGGGCGGAGAGTGGCAGCCGGGAAAGCCGCAGGGTTGCTCCCGCATGGCTCTGCTCCAGTATGTGGCGCAGGTCTGCCACAAGGCCATCACTGATATCAATCATACTGCTTGCAAGCCGCAACCGTGAAATGGCTTTACCTTCTTCCACGCGCGGCACCGGGTCGAGATGCCTTCTGATGAGCCTGTTTCTGCCTGATAGTGCTTTTCCCCTTTGTATCATCAGAAGCCCGAGAGCCGCATCACCGAGAAACCCGGTCACATACACAGCATCCCCTTTGCGTGCGCCATGCCGGTAGAGCACCGTAGCGGTGCGCGCCGTTCCCATAAGCGCAATTGAAATGGTGATGGGTGCGGCCGATGCTGTCGTGTCTCCCCCCACAAGGGCGGCCCCGTGCTGCTGTGCCTGCGCACGCATGCCCTGATACAGTTTCTGTATAAATTCATACGGGGTGCGGGGCGGGATTGAAAGAGATACCACATAGTACCGCGGTGTGCCGCCCATGGCGGCAATATCG
>CAIYCZ010000176.1 GCA_903924805.1 uncultured delta proteobacterium
GGTTGCAGTTAAAAAGGACGGCAGCCGGGAGATATATGAAATAACGTCGCTCTCAAAGCGCCAGGACAAGGTGATCAGGCTTGACAAAAAGACCATGGCGCTTATATCCGTTCACGCGGTCAGAAAATATACGGACGCGACCCTTGATTCAACGCTGACGGTGGTTAATGAACAACAGACCTTTAAGGACGGTGAGATCAAGCTGGCGGATTTTAATCTGATCATGTATCTGATGCGTGGATTCCCTTTTGGCAAGCTGCAGAGCCTGAAAATAGGATACTATGGAGAAGGGAATGAGAAAAGCTACACCATGGTTATGAATTTCAAGGGCACGGAAAAGGTAACCCTTAAGGACAAAACCTATGACTGCTACAAGCTTGACTTTGGCATGAGCAGCTTTCTCGGCACATTCTTACCTAAGCTCAACCTGTGGTACAGCGTTGCTCCTCCCCATTATCTGGTTCGCTATGAAGGGCCTGAAGGGCCGCCCGGCACACCCCGGCGGATTATGGAGCTGGTAAGCTATGAATCGCGGAAAAGTGCAAAGTAGAAAGTGCAAAGGGGAAAGAATCCAGAAGTGAAGCTCCCCGCCCTCAGTGCGGGGCTTGCCAAAGCAGATGGTGATGATTAATTTATAAAAAGAAAGCTAACGGGTAGGGATGCTCTGAAAATGAGTGTAAAATATTATAGTATACTCGTTCTCTTGTTTGTCGGTTTTGCAGGCTGTGCAACCGAGCAGATAAAGCTTGACCTTGATACCTATAACAAAAATCCCCAGGCATATAAGGGCAAGGAAGTAATCATTACGACAACACTTAAGGATGTGGTTGAAAACAATGCCCGGTACCGGGGCAAGGTCGTTGAGCTGTCAGCACCGCTTACCTATTACGGATACGTCAGTTACTGGACCTGGTATGTGCTGCTTGAAAAAGACGGGAAAAAACTTCGCTGCTATGAGTATCACTACCGGCTGGACCTGGACCAGCTGGCGGTTGATCTTGCTCTACAGGCGCGGGTTTCCCACAAAGAGGTGACGGTCAGGGGCACGGTAGAAAAGGCTGGCATTGAACTGGACCGGCTCATCTATGACGGCTACAATATCAATACCAACTACCATATCAATAACGTGTATCCCTACTGGTTGCGATATTAACCCGTGCGGGCCTACCCTACCTGTTTGGCGGCAGGCCGAAATTGCTGAATTTTGCGAAAACCTCTTCCTTCTTTGCCGCAACCTTTTTGTTGAACCCTGCCGCGTTAATCACAAACCGCTCATGGGTAGCATCAGATATTTTATCAACCCCGTCATCCGCTGTTATAGAGAAGGTTATTTTTTTCCCTTCAACTTTCTCCACGGTTACTTTTATGCGTACCGTCAGACCGGACGGGGTTGCAGCGAGGTGATTGAGGGTAAAGCCAATGCCGACGGTTTGCTCCTCAGGCCAGTCAAGGTGAGCCGTGAGCATTTTAATGCATGCCCATTCAAAGAGACCTACCATGAAACCTGTTGCCAGCACCTGTGGCATAAGCTGAAACTCCGGCGCCTCAGGAAACAGATAGGGAACGGTTTTGTTTTCCGGCACCAGGTACTTAAATTCGAACGTAAGACCCGGCTGCAAAGAATTCTTCATGGTAAACCTCACTGTAGAGCTATTGCGTTAGTGTGTTGTGGAGTTCAGGAGTAAAGACCTCAGATCCCGAACGCTTGGGCATCTTGTGCTCACTATCAGTAATAGCGCCAATAAGAAAGTTATCTGCTTACGCTTTTAAAGATTTTGTAATCGTATTGACAACGGTCTCGCTGCTTGCCGCCTCGATGGTTTTCAGCATGCCCTTTGTGCCGTAGTAATCGATTAAGGGGGCGGTCTGTTTGTTGTATGTATCAAGACGGTTTACTATTGCTTCCTCAGTCTCGTCACTTCTCTGAATGACCGGGCTTCCGCACTTGTCACAGATGCCGGCTACTTTTGTCGGCATGGTCTTAACATTGTAAATCGCCTGGCATGATGAATTGGAACAGGTTCTTCTGGTGGTAAGCCGGTCGAGTACTACTTCCTTGCCGATCTCCATATTCACTACAAGATCAATATCAATTTTTAATTTTGCCAGCAGCTTCTCAAGCTCCTCCGCCTGGGGAATGGTCCGCGGAAAGCCATCGAGGATGAACCCCCTGGCACAGTCAGGCTCTTTAAGCCGCTCTTCCATCATATCCATGATGAGTGAATCAGGAACCAGCGCTCCCCTGTCCATATAGTCTTTGGCCTTCTTGCCAAGCAGTGTCCCTGCTTTTACGGCATTGCGGAGAATGTCGCCTGTTGAGATATGGACCGAACCATCATAGGCAATAAGTAGTTTTGATACTGTTCCCTTGCCAGCCCCCGGTGAACCCAGTAGAATTATTCTCATTCTTTTTCCTCCTCATATTAAAAATTGTGAAAAAGCAAACCACAGAACACAGAGTATCCTCTGTGCACTGGTGGTTTGTAGCAGTGCGTTTTGACGTCGCAGCAATTTACTAAAAACTATCTGCAAGTTCAATAAATATTTTCAGTACGGTGTTACTGGATGAATGAACTGATAAAATCCCTGACCTCCTTTTTCCCTTTATACACACCACAATGCCCCTCGCAGAGGATGTCTGCTTCAAGGCTTAAAAGAAATTTGAGAGAATGTATATAGTCTGTGCGGTTTGACAAAAGCTCCGGATGGAGCGGGCCGTGAACGTCCTGCCCGAAAAGAATCTTCTTGCCTGGTACTTCAGTTACACAGACAAGAGATCCCGGTGAATGCCCGGGACAGTGAAATGCCCTGATCTCACCGTTTCCAATCCGGAAGGTCTCCTCAGCGGCACTCATTTTATAGTCTACCGGCAGCGGCTCAAGGTATGCATTATACCATCTGGCAGCAGTCACCATGCTGTCGCCTGATTCAAGATACTCTGCATCCCGCTCATGAGCAACAATTTTACATCCAAAGTGCCTGCGTATGGATTCTGCGCCGCCCACGTGGTCAAAATGGCAGTGGGTCAAAAACAGATATTCTATTTTTGTTTCTGCCGGCACATAGCGGGATATATTCTGTATGAGCTT
Source organism: uncultured delta proteobacterium (assembly GCA_903924805.1). Taxonomy (GTDB): domain Bacteria; phylum Desulfobacterota; class WTBG01; order CAIYCZ01; family CAIYCZ01; genus CAIYCZ01. The sequence goes on from CAIYCZ010000176.1 coordinate 3,090, forward strand.
ACCATGCCCTTGTCCGCATCCGGCGTCAATGAGAGCAGCTGTATCATCAAAAGCAATAAGATAAATTGCCGCATCACCGGGAGCGGTCATGCTGTCGCCGCCTACCTGCCAGATGGTATCAGTAATCTGCATACTATCTTTTTCTAAATCCCTCCCAGCCCCCCTTTAATTGTGCCATTTGGCGTTAATATAAAAGGGAGGCATTTCCCCTTTTACTAAAGGGAATTTTTATCTGGCTTTGGGTTACGCATTAATCTTTCAAAAAGCAGCGGTGATATTCAGATTCAGAGAGGTGAGCTCTGAGCAATCGGCTGATCAGGTTGAAGATTTCATTGAGCTCTTCATCACTCAGCTTTTTTCTGAGATGTTCCATGAGCTGGTCATCAGAGAATTTCTGAAGATAGCAGATGACCGTGTTTTCATCAGTCTCACGATCAAGACCAAAGCCGATCAGACCGTCATACTTTTCTACAAATTGATGGGTGTGTTTAGGCATATACGGGTAATAGAAAAAAGACCTCTTTTTGTTAATGGCTACTGTGGGGTTATAGAAACGTCTGCATGCCGGCCAGGACGCCATATCTTATCCTGTTGACCCGGCACTACACCCTCTGTTATACATGATTATGTGATACGATGGCAACTAAGATAATACAACTCTTCCCGGTCATCCGGCCATCGTATGTAAATCAAAGAAGGAGAGATTTATGGCACCAAACGAGATAAAAGAAAAATACAATGAATTTTTTGAATACACCGCAAAATTCGGAGCGAAATATCCCGAAATTGCACAAAGCTTTATGTCCCTCATGGGAAATGTGATGCAGGAGGGCACAGTTGCAACCAAGGAAAAGGAGTTAATTGCGTTAGGGATTGCCGTGGGGCTCCGCTGCCTTCCCTGCATTTATGCCCATACCAGCGCTGCATTGAGCCTCGGGGCAACGCCGGAAGAGATTATGGAAGCTGCATCGGTAGCAATCCTTATGGCGGGCGGGCCGGGCATGGCCCATGTCGTTGAGGTGATGAAGGCAATAGAAGCTTTTTCTGAATAACTGTCAGGCTGGCCAGAAACGCCCCTCTGCGGCGTTCCCCTCATCCCTCGTCGGTTGCAGCGTACACGCATGTACGCCTCACTCCTTGAGGATTTTGGGAGCCTTGCATCCGGGCATTTTTAACCAGCCTGAAGAAAGGTACCTGTTCAACAATCTGCTGGTAATCAGGAGTTCATCAGTGCGTACTTCAGTCTCCATAGTCAGGTGTCCCGCGTATCAGGAAGAGATTGTTTATCAAAAAATACATGAAGCAATAGATCTTATAGGCGGGATTAAAACTTTTGTTTCTTCCGGGGAAAAGGTGCTTTTAAAGCCAAATCTCCTCCTCGGCCGCGCTCCTGAAAAATGCGTGAATACCCACCCCCTGGTAGTAAAAGCAGTTGCCCGAATGGTCAGGGAAGCTGGTGCTCAGGTGCTCATAGGAGACAGCCCCCAGCTTGATTCGGCACAGAAAGCCTGTGATAAGAACGGGATTGGAGATGTGGCACGGGAGATGGGGATTGAAATAGTTGAGTTTGAACCACGTGATGTTTTAAATCCGCAAGGGAAAGTATTTAAAAGTTTTACCATCGGTACGGTGTTACAGGACGTAGATAAGATTATCAATCTTGCAAAACTTAAGACCCACTCCCTTACGATGCTCACGCTTGCGGTTAAAAATATGTTTGGTGCTGTTCCCGGTGCCCGCAAGGGGCAGTGGCATGTAAAAACCCACATTGCAGGAAAAGAATATTTTGCCCAGATGCTTTTAGACCTCTTTTATTTTGTCAAACCGGTGCTTAACATCGTTGACGGGATTGTGGCAATGGAAGGGAAGGGGCCGGGCTTTGGCGACCCGCGCACGCTGGGGCTTTTAGTTGCCGGTGCAGACGGCGTGGCGGTTGACCGGGTGATTGCTGAAATGGTAAATATCCCCGTTGACCAGGTTCCCGTTCTCAAGGTTGCCCTGAGGGATGGATATGGCATCGGAAAGCTTGAAGAAATATCTGTACGTGGAGAGAGGCTTGAGGATGTCAGGGTGCCTGACTTCAAACTGCCGCCGGCTCAGGATATTTTTGCAAAAATTCCACTGCCAGTGGTACGGCTTTTAAAAGCCTGCCTGACAACACACCCTGCTATCAGTAAGGAGGAATGCGAGGCATGTGAACTGTGTCTGCGTGCCTGCCCGATGAAATGCATTACCTCTGAGAACAGGGAAATAAAGATGGATGAAAATGAATGCATCCAGTGCCTGTGCTGCATGGAGGTCTGTCCGCGCGGAGCAATTGAATTGCGGCCGGGGGGCCTGCTAAAATTCTTTTCCGCTATGAGAAGAATAATGGGAAGGAATTAAAAGGCTGGTCAAAAATATTCAGATGCGCGGCGTGCTTCAGCATGAGGAATGAGGCGTACTTCATGGTACGTCGCAATGACGAGGGATGAGCGCAACGCAGCAGATGGGTGTTTTTCAACAGGCTGCTAAAGGTCGTACAGCGTTTCATCCCGGTATGGCGCAGGCCGTTTTGCCTTGCCTCCGGTTGCCATTGCTTCCGGCAGTTGAAGCGGCTCTTCACTCTCCAGGGCATCCCCCATTTCGCTCTCTATTTTTTCGGGATCTTCTCCCGCTTCCATGCGCTTGAGAGCTTCCTTCATGCTGGGCCCCAGCTGGATTCCGGTCATTTCTGAAAGCTTGCGCATAAGATTTGCAGCCTGCTTCGGGTCGTTCTCATTAAGCCGGTCAGCCTCACTGGTAAGCATCTGCATCGCCTTTTCCATGGTGTTCTCATCTATCGGGGGCTTTGCCATCCCCCCCTCTTCTTTTGCCTTACCGGTACAGGCAAAGACCGACATGCGGCGCTCCAGCTTCCCTTTGCAGCGCGGGCAGTCAGGACATTTTTGCGTATTTACGGTTCTTGAGAAAAAGCTGAAGATGGTATTGCAGCCTGCGCAATAAAACTCATAGATTGGCATACCTAACTACTCCTTACGGTGCATTCATGCACTTCTCAATAAAATGGTGCATGAGGTAGATAACGTTATATATGACGCTTAACCCTCCAATAAATTTTTCCTTTATCATACCTCTGGGCAATCCATCGATCACGGCTTCAATATCTTTTATCCGGTTTGTTATTTTCTGATAATCGCTATTCACGTGCTCGCACCCGTTAATTTTTATGAGATCAGAGATTTTTTCTTCAATGGCATTGAAGTTATAAAACATGTCCCGGTATATTGTTTTAGTCTCAGTCTGAAAGCCATACAGCGATTTCTCAACGATACAGATGCGTGCCATCATATAGCCGATCTGCACATGCTGGGGATTGCGTTTGCTGTATGATTCCGGATACCGGTCACAATAGACCTCGCCGATCTCAAGGAGGTCTTCCTTCTCAAGAGGGAACTGGCTGTCAAGCGCTATCAGTGCTTCCCGGAATTCCTGAATAGTTTTTATCGCCCGAAATAGCTCAGCAATCAAAGAGCCCATGGTGTATAAGCGTAAGCGTAGGAGTTACTTTTTAGAATATATAACAGGTTGTTGAAAAAGTTGTCCTGGTAAGACAGTCCTGTCACGGGCAGGTTTGTGGACCTGTTGCAACTGCCCGTATCGCACAAAAAGCCTACTATAGTTCCGTGAGCCGGGTCAACGGCTTTTAAATGCACCGCGATTGTACTTGTTGCTCGGATCCCAGTAAAGAAAGCCGGTTATGCCTAAATCATCAAGAGCCCGGCGCTGATCCAGAATCATGCATTCGTCATAGTCCACCGTCTTATGGGTCCTGAAATTTGAGACGCTAAAATACTGGAGCCACGGCCGGACCTTTGCCCGCACGTGATTGGCTTGTAAATATGAGACGAAATATTTCATGCTCTGATAGACAGCGTTATACGGCTCTGCTGCGGGAACCGGGATTTTCCTGAAGTTGGGGATAAAATGGGAAGGATAGACCATGGGCGATATCACATCAAAATAATTAACCATGTCCTCATAGAACTGACCCACTTCTTCTTTTGATTTGTTGGAATACTCCTTTAAGATGGCGTCGCCAAACACATCAATCGAGAGAATGGTCCGGGGATTTGCGGCCCGCACTGTTTCCGTGAGGTATTTAAAGAACTCGCTCATTACCTGACGACGTGATTTTTTACCATCCCATACCGGGAAACGGGCTTCCCGTGCTTTGCAGTCGGCAGGAAAGCGGATGTAGTCGTACTGGATCTCATCAAAATTAAAGTCGATTGCCCGCTGTGACATCTCCACAGTATAGTCCCAGAGGGTGCGGCTTGCAGGGTCGATCCCGATAACTCCCTGGCAGGACCAGGGCTGTCCGGATGATTTTCTGCGCAAAATGCTTCCCGGATACAGGTGCGCAAATTCATTGTTCTGCGTTACAACAACGCGGGCGATGCACCAGATCCCCTGCTTTTTAAGAATAGATACGAATTCTCTTACTGATTCAGGGAAGAGCGGCCTGGTATCTACCACATCGATGACCACAGCATTCAGATCTGTGGAGGTGAGCAGCCTGACCAGCTCTTCCCGCAAACGCCATCCCGGCGTATCCGGCCGCCAGCACTGGGCAGTCCAGCTCGTCATATACAGGCCGCGTTTGTTATCGCTTATCTCCTGCGCGTAAGTCTTAGGCAGCAAGGGAAGGGACGATGACAGAAGAGCTCCTGCAGCACCCTTTGCGGTAAGTGTTAAAAAATCACGTCTCGTCATACCGGTTTCGGTCAATTTGTTTTGTTCAGCCATGGTTTTGATGTGTGGTTAGGGTTAATAAGAAAACAAGTAGTTGATCTATTTAAACTTTCTCCTTCATTTTCCGGAGGCTGCCAGTGATTTGTTCATAACCTCGCGAAGAAGCACAAACCGGTAGCCCTTTTCCCTGAAGTACGGGATAAGCGTCTTCAGTGCCTCAACAGTCAGCGGCAATTCATGGAAAGTGAGCACATGGGTAAATATTTTCCTGCGCTCGCGCAGTTCAATAACGTGCTGCACCCGCTTGATAAGGGTTTCTACCGGGCGGTGTTTTGCAGCATCTTCATAATCAAGGGTGTTAATATCGGGGCGGCCGAGCTTGAGTGCACTATAGCCCTGCGCAATGATAAGCTTTTCAACCACATCGGTAATCACCCAGAATGGCGGGCGCAGGAAGCGGGGCGTCTCTCCGGTGGCATCCTTTATGATCCCAGCAGTCTTTCCTATACTTGCTTTCACCGCCTCCGGCCCTTTTGCATCAAGGAGCTTTTTCAGATTGTCATGGCCGTAGGTGTGGTTCTCGATTTCGCAGCCCTGGGCGGATTCTGTTTGCAACAAATCTTTGTGTTTAACGGCAACGCTGCCAATGATAAAAAAGGTTGCGGGAACACCATGCTGCTGCAGGAGGGGAAGGAGCTTCTCCAACACGCGGGGACTTGGCCCGTCATCAAAGGTAAGGACAATTTCCTGTGAAGAAGCAGGGGCAGCTATAACTATTTGAAAAAAAAGAAGTGCCAGTGTGAGAAGTCTGAGCGGTACATATTTTAGCCTGTCCATAGTAACCATCGTGCCGTATTCATACCATAACGTTAAACAAGTTTCCTGCCTGCCATTGTCTGATGCCAGTTCCAGGCGGTAATAATTATATCTTCAAGGCTATGCTGCAATTTCCAATCTAATTTTTTTTGGGCTTTATCACTGCAGGCGATAAGATAGGGAGGATCACCAGGACGCCGGTCTGTTTCCACAACGGCAAAGTCCTTTGTAGTTATTTTTTTTGCAGTCTGGATCATTTCTCTCACGGTGAAACCGCTGCCGCTCCCCAGATTGAAATAGTTAGTATTTCCTCCGTCCAGCAGATAATCAACCCCCCTGATGTGGGCGTCTGCCAGATCATTGACATGGATATAGTCCCTCACGCAGGTCCCGTCTTGGGTTTCATAATCAGTGCCAAAAACTTTGATATCCTTTCTTCTGCCGATTGCAGCGTCAAGCAGCAGAGGGATGAGATGGGTTTCCGGAACATGGGCCTCGCCGATTTCCCTCTCAGGATCAGCGCCGGCGGCATTAAAATAACGGAACCGGATACTCCTGAAGCCGTATGCAGAAGAGTAGTCATCAAGTATCTCCTCGATCATGAGCTTGCTTTTTCCATAGGGGTTGATGGGAAGCTTCCGGTCTTCCTCCTCAATGGGTGTCCGCTCAGGCATTCCGTATACCGCTGCGGTAGAAGAAAAGATAAATTTGTTAATCCCATGTTTTCTCATGGCCTCAAGCAGAGTGATGGTATTCTGCACATTATTTTTATAATACTTTTCCGGCTCAATTACGGATTCTGCCACTTCAATAAAGGCGCAGAAATGCATCACCACATCGATTTTGAAGTTACTGAACACTGAATCAAGCTGTGCCTGATCGCCGATATCCCCCTGGACAAAATCTCCCCACTGGGCAAAACAGCGGTACCCGTGGACGAGGTTGTCATAGACCACCACGTCGAAACCCTTCTGCAGGAGCATTTTGCACACATGAGAACCAATATATCCTGCACCGCCTGCCACTAAAATAGCCATACCGGGACTCCTGTAACTGTTTTCACCAATTGAGCATTTCTAGTGGTTAATTATATTTTCCGGTTGCGCGTTACGCGGCCTTTTTTGGTAATAGTAGCGGATAATAACCGCACCGGCAAACACACCGATGCAATCTGCCAGGAAATCCTGCCAGGAGCACTCTCGATTGGGGATAAAGAGCTGATGAAGCTCATCAAGCCCCCCATAAAGGAAGCCAATTACCAGGCACGACCAAAACGAACCATCCAGGGTTTTACCACGCCGCATCCAGAGATATCTGAACAGCAGAATGCCAAGCACAAAGAATCCTGCGGAGTGAGCGATTTTATCCCACTGCCAGATGGACACTTCTGGTATTTCGTCACCAGGCAGGGAGCTTAAAACGAGCATCAAACCGGTCCAGAAGTAAAGTGACCAGGTTACGAGATGAGCGTTTCTCTTCATAACAGAATACAGTAATTTTTAGGCTGGAAGTATAGGGTAATCTGGAGTGTGTGTCAAATAGTAGTTAATTAGATAATTATGAGGCTATAGTGCATTTTGCAAAAGTAGCTGCGCCAGCATAACGGCATTTTTGGCGGCAGAGCCGGCATGGCAGTTGTTGAAAAAGACCAGCACCATGTTGGTTTTCCCTGCAATATCACGTATGGGGGCGAGAAACTCTTTCAGTTCTTCTTCTGAATAGAGATAGTCATAGCGGGTTGAGGTCGGCGCATTGAACCAGTTTTTATTTCTGCCGTGAAATCTGAAATAGCCGATTGCAGAGGTGGCTCCCGGGGCAAACGGCATAAGACCTTTCAGCTTCGGCTCATCAACTGCGCAATATCCCATCTCATGCTTTTTTAAAAAATCAAACATCGCCTCAGTGAGCCAGGAGCTGTTTCTGAACTCGATAACCACGGGAACATCTCCGAGGCGGTCTCTGGCAGCTTTTATATAGTCCCGGTTTTCAGGTGTGGGGTGAAACGAGAAGGGAAACTGCAGGAGAATGCAGGAGAGCTTGTTATCTTTTATGAGCGGCTCA
>CAIYCZ010000177.1 GCA_903924805.1 uncultured delta proteobacterium
AGCATCAGAAATTGCAACTGTTGAAAATTCTCTTAACAACAGACCAAGAAAATGCTTAAAATACCTCACGCCACTTGAAGCTATGGCTAATGAATGTGTTGCACTTAATCGTTGAATGTAGGAACCATATTAGGTTCCACTGGTCTGGTTTAAAGATTTTATAAAAAGTGACTTTAAGCCAGTTTAAGAGACCCTGCTCAGACCAACGTCTGCCGACTCTTTTAATACGGTTACAGACCTGACTGAAGGCGCTTTCTATAGCATTGGTAGTAAGCGGGATAACCTCACCCTGCTGCAACCATCGGGAAAGAAACGTGGTTACGGGTTGCATGAGGTTTTGTATATAGGCCCTGGCTTTTGGATAGGTTGTGGGATCAAGGGCATCCAGCAGTTCTTGAAAGCCTTTGGTGGTTTTGTCAGCGATACCTTCAACAGCGGGACGGTCTTCCGGGCGCAGTGCCTCCAATTGAGTTTTGGTAAAGTTCAGAGCGGGGATAGCGCGCAGCTTTTCCATGAACGGCTGTTGTGCCGGTTTTTTAATGCCATCAGCATAGAGCAGATAGGGAAAGTCTCGTTTTCCATGCCACTGACAGCGTTGCTGTTGCATACCTTCGTGCAACAGATTTTCTGCAATGCCCGGACCCCCATCTGAAAACAGGATTTGCAACTTAGCATAATCGAGCCGTTCATTGAGGTCTTTGCGAATCTGTGCCCAATCGGTATTGATCCAGAAACCTACTGGCTCAAACCGGCCATGAGATCCTGTGGAAGCCAATGCCCAGCGCATCTCGGTCTGTCCAAGGTTTTTCCCGGCAGGGTCTTGCAGCTTGACTTTGGTACCATCGACCACCAGATAACGATAGGCAATATCTTTTCTGCAGCCAAAGGGGCAGTGGGTGGTTGCAAACTGTTGCAGACGTCTATGGACGGTGGTGTGACTCATGGAAACCCCTTGTATCCGTTCCACTTCGCATGATGATCTGCGATAGGAGACGTGTATTGAAAGCCCAATGGCTGGCTCTGTTGCTTCCTCCAGGTAGTGGCTATACGAGGGGATGGCAAGAAACTCCATCAGGGGAGTAATAGTTTGGCGTTGATTGTCATGGGTGTCGCTGAGCTGCGCAAACCGATAGCGCAGAGTCCCCAGAGAAGACTTCAGGGTGCGTTCTCTGCTTTGATAACCGTTTTTTTTGTAGCGGCCCGGATTATTGCGTATCATTGTTTCTATTAACCGCCCTTCAAGGGCTTTCATCATGGTAGTAAGGATTGTGCCATGAATACGGGAAGAACTCTCTTTCAACCCATATACCAAACTGTTGATTGTCAGATTATGTTCTGGTATCTTAAATGTCAGGCGCAGGTCTATAGTGATCTCGCTCATACGGATTCCCTCCTTTTGTTACGTCCATAACAATATAAAAGGGAATCCGTATTTATTTGCAATATAAACCTTTACCTTATGCTATCACGTCACTTTAGAACAAAGTCAAATAATAAAACGGCAGGTCTGAACGAGCCCGGAAAAACAACCATAAACCATGCATGCTCAATTTAGATAAGAACACCTGATTTGTTTGTTCTGCAGTCTACGGTCCCGGTTTATAACCTGTAATAAAAGGGTGAAGTGAAAATTAATGTAAAGGCGGGGTTAACATGGCAAGAATACCTTATGTGGAAGAAGAAGAGTGTACCGGCTGTGGCCTTTGTGAAGAGATGTGCCCGGATGTTTTTAAGATTAATGATGATGGAATATCTGAGGTGCATGATCCGCATGGGGCTACCGCAGAGCTCATACAGGATGCAATAGATAATTGCCCTGTTGAGTGCATAAGATGGGAAGAAGAGTAGGGCGGCTGCCATATAGGGCAGCCACAGTCTGACAGGCATAACCGGAAAGCACCGTACAACAGCCTGCCGAACAGCTCCTCACTTTTGATGATTAACCATTTCCGTCGGTTAGTCCGTTAGCAGCGGTTTAACCGATGGATGTTTCCCTGGTTCCCCCGTCCCTCTGTGCTCACTGTTTAAATTCTTTTCTTTAGAATATCCTCATGGTACATTTTCCACGATTATCGGGACGCAGATTAATGCACCGCTTCACCGCCGAGAGCACAGCCTGCGACGAGCTCAGCCGAGACGAGATCGCTGAGAAAAACATAGTAGATGATAAGCAGCTGAGCTTATGAGTTTAATAACTAAATTGCTAAGTTTTCCCTCTGCGAGCTCAGCGTCCTTTGTGGTAATTTCTGGAATCTCAAAAGCTTTCAGGATCCAGGATTTAAGCTATTTGCAGAAGATGTGATGCGGGATGGAGACTGATGGATAGCATGACCCTTTTAGGTATAGCGCTGGCTCTGGCAATGGATGCATTTGCGGTTGCTGCTGCCGTGTCTGCTGCGCTCCCCAGCCTGACAACGGGACATATTATTCGCCTGAGCTGGCACTTTGGATTATTTCAGGCAGTGATGCCTGTCATCGGCTGGTGTCTTGGTGCCAGCCTTTTGCGCGTGATGGGAGGCATTGACCACTGGATTGCGTTTGGCTTATTGTTTTTTCTCGGGCTGAGAATGATCTGGGAATCGCGTCATCCTGAAACGCGGAGCCAGCACTATGATCCTACCCGCGGCTGGAGCCTGGTTGGCCTTTCCGTTGCGACCAGCATTGATGCGCTTGCGGTCGGCATATCGCTTGCTCTGGTTAAGGTATCTATTGCGGTGGCTTCCATAACCATTGGCATGGTAGCACTTATCATGACGTTTATCGGAACAAAAATCGGCCGCCGGGCTGGTTCATATGTAGGCCAGTGGGCAGAGCGGGCAGGAGGCATTGTGCTGATTGCGATAGCCTTCAATATCCTGCTTAAACACTGAAATTTATCAAACCACAGAGGGCACGGAGAAAACTGACTTTTAAACAGGCTGCGCGAATTTTTAGTGTCCTCCCCTCTGTGTCCTCTCCACTCTTAATCTCCTTATCTTTCAAAATCCACCCAGACCCTCCTTTAGAAAAGGAGGGATACTCGTTCCCCTCTTTTTTAAAGAGGGGTTAGGGGAGATTTTTAAATTAAGGAAGCTTAAAGATCAAAACCTCTGATTTCCTCCAGTTCCAGATTTTAAAGAATATTCTTTTTGAGAACACAGAGAATTTCTCAGCGTACTCTGTGGTTTCATATGGTTTCCTTTTTTTATAAAACTTTTGACAGTACCTGAACGGGTGAACTACACGGTGCTGCTGTTATCCCCATGTTTAAAGAGATTAATCTTTAAAGTAGATGGGTTCAGCAGGGTCAGTGCGCCCGCGGTTAATTTCTTCGAAATGCCGTATCTGTTCTTCCGCAGTCATCTTAGGAGACTGTGATTTCTGCCGCCTGCATGCTACACAGCGGATCTCTGCACAGAACTGGCAGAAGTGGCAATCCGGGCAGGGGTGTTTCTTTTGACACGCTTTGTGATCATTATCCATTAACTAAGGCCAGTGATACGTGCAGTTCAGGAATTAAAGGGAAATTTATCCTTTTTGTTATCAGTTATCTTTCAAAACTTCCCGGTCATATTCAGCTTCCAGCCGCTCTTTATGTTCTTTTTCCCACGCAAGCAGCCGTTCAAAGGTCTCCCGTAGCTCGTTTCCCGCAAAGACTTCAAGCTGCTGGGAATAGAATGCAATGGCGCTGTCCTCTCTCTTTATGGCAATAATCATAATGTCCTGAGGCGTGCTGTTCTCGCTGACCGGTTCGCTGACCAGGTATCTGCTGAAATCCATGCTGGCTGGCAGCGGCCGGGAGCCAATCATTTTCAGGGTGCTGCCCGTCTGCACTTTGGAAAGGAGCGATACATGCTTCTGTTCTTCTTCGGCAAGCTCCTTAAGCATAACCTTCGTGCCCGGGTTGGCAACTAATTGAGCAGCCTGTGTATAAAACTGAACTGCTTCCTGTTCTTTTTCAAGAGCAAGCCGGACTATATCCTGTATCGTTTTAAGCTGAGACATTTTTGTTCCTTTCTCTGTTATTAATTGCATGAGCAATACAAAAAAGCGCTGCTATAAAATATATAAATAATTATCTTATGTCTGTCCATTGGTTTCTAAATAAAAAAGGCAGGGTCAGTTCCGGCCCTGCCTTTTTACACTATCAGCTATCAGCCTTCAGTTTTCAGCTAAATTTTCTATTATACACGCAACCCGCAACAGTCACTTTATTACCTTTTGCCTCTTAGCCTGTTGGCCTATTCACCTACTCACCGATTTTAATCCTCAGCCCTTCAAGCAGATACCCGTGAGTTAGCCCCATTATTACCAGATCAATATCTGACTGAAGCTTTGGGCCTGCTGCTGCTTTGATATCGCTGAGAAGCTCAATAAGGCTGTCAACGTTCGCAGCGGGCATGGTGACCGAGCCCTCTGCTACGAGTCTCTCAACAATCCATTGATACTCATGGGTTAATGCTTTGAACTTGACCATAAGTGCCGGGTTATGGGCAAGGACCTCAATAAGCTCCTGCGTGTTTCTATAATATATCGAGGTCAAGAGTAATCCGAACGGATTAGTCAACAGCGAATCTCTGAATTTCCGCAGGGTTTC
>CAIYCZ010000178.1 GCA_903924805.1 uncultured delta proteobacterium
CATATTGCCGAATGGAATTCATGCCCAAACTATAAGTGGTAATCCCAAGATAAAAAAAACTACATCTACTCAGGAAAACTAAAGGCACTTAAAACCCCCGGTGGCCATCACCGCATCCGCAGAAGTGACCTGACGAAACTGGGCTTTATTGTGGATGAGAGAGGGGAGCCGGAAATGGCAACCCTTGCTGAACTCGCCAATTCATACAGCCGTCTCCTTGATCAGTATGTGGCAACAATTGAAGCCCTTATGAGGGCACTTGATGAACGGGATATCATTACGTCCGGGCATTCTTCACGGGTAGCCAACATGTCCTGCTCAGTGGGGCAGAGTATGGACTTCACGGATCGGGAGATACAGGATCTGCGGCTGACTGCACTGCTCCATGATGTAGGGAAAGTTGGAATCAGCGAGAATATCCTGGGCAAACCGGGGCGGCTCACTGACCAGGAATACTTTCTGGTAAAAAAGCATCCCGAGATTGGTGAAAAAATAGTCGCTAAAGTAGAACTGTTGCAGCCCCTTGCCGTGAGCATCAGGCAATGTCATGAACGATTTGACGGTAAGGGCTATCCTGATGGCATTGTCGGCACTGAGATCGATCTGAAAGCACGAATTATTGCAGTGGCAGATACCTTTGACTTCCTTCGTTCCGATCTCTCGTTCAGAAGAGCACTGTCAGTTGATGATTCACTTCGCGAGATCAGCAAGGTAGCGGGTACGCAGCTTGACCCCCATGTGGTTAAGCTTTTTGTAGATAATGTTAACGGTAATAGAGCGCTGTACAATAACTAACAGGCTAAGGGATCATAACGTACACGTTTATTGAAGTGCCGTGAGCCATGGATGATCTCATAGAGGTGATCGTCAAGAGGGTATCACCAGATATACAATCAGGGCAATATAAGGTAGTCTTACAGGATAGAAAAACCGGCCGTGTTCTTCTCATCTGGGTTGGCCACTTTGAGGGAAGTGCCATTGCGCTGGGGCTGGATGAGAGCTGGGCACCCCGTCCCATGACCCACGATTTAATCTGCAGCGTTATTCTGAGCATGAACGGCCACATCGATCGGGTAGTAATAACGGACCTCAAGCACAATACCTTTTATGCTGTGGTATGTATCGCTGTTGGCGATAAAGAAATACTGGTAGATGCCCGACCCAGCGATGCCATTGCTGTTGCCATACGACAGAAAGCCCCCATCTTTGTGAGCACAAACCTTGTTGATAAAATGATTGATGAAGTTGATGAAATATTTGAGACGCTGCAGCCCAAAGATACTGTTCATTAATACCGCATTTTTCTAATCGCTTCATGCGAGAGGCTGGTTCATTAACACGTACCACGCAAAGTCCCTTCTGCAGAATACTACGGAAGGGTTTTTTATTATCAGCATGCACTACGATATTATTTTACATGGCACTGGTGCCACATTCCCTGCTTTTGCCGGAGCACTGCAGGAATTTGCAGCACGCGGCCACAGCGTCAGACGCCTGGTTGGCATTTCAGGCGGCGCCGTTGTTGCAGGCCTGATGGCTGCAGGCTATAACGCTGATACTCTGCGTGACGTGATGCGGGAAAAACTTCCGGATGGAACGCCACGTTTTTCTTCTTTTATTGACCTGCCTGAAGGATTTGACCATACCTATATCCATAACAGCCTGATGCACACTATCTTCCAGGATCAGGACGTGCCGCTGGTAGTGCAGCTGTCTGAGGAAAACCGCACTGATAGTACTTCTGAACAGCTCCTGAAGCTTGATGAATACCGGATCACGGCAGCCCTCATGCGCAGCGGCGGGCTTTGTTCCGGCAGCACTGTGCTTGAGTGGGTCAAAGAAAAACTTTCCGCCAGCAGCCGCTGCCCTGGTGACGCAACCTTTGCCGAATTCCACCGCTGCAGCACCCTGGATCTTTCGCTTATAATCTCAGACACAACCACGCAGGAGATGCTTGTTCTGAACCACCGGACAGCCCCCCGGTGTCCTGTGGCATGGGCGGTACGGATGTCCATGGGCATCCCCTTTTTTTGGGAGGAGGTAAGATGGCAGCCCTCGTGGGGAACCTATCGGGGAAGAGACATAGCAGGACACGCAATCGTTGATGGCAGCGTGCTCGAATCATTTTCAGCAGATGTTCTTTCTTCACCGGATGGTGAATCTGGGGCACTCATGGGGCATGCCGATCCAGATGAAGCGGCACTGCTTCTCCTGGTAATCGATGAAACCCTGCCGGTTGCAGATTCTGAAATGGCTGAAGAACTCTCCGGGAATTCAGATGGCAGCGGGGCGATCCCGGTCAGGCGACAGAAAATAATCCGGCACATTAAGCAGCTGGCAAATACCTTCAGCACTCTTGAAAAAAAATATGCCGGTTATGGTGCGGAACAAGTAATCTGCCGCCTTCCTGCACAGGGCTACGGCGCTGCTGAATTTGATATGAGTGACAGCAGGGTGCTGGCCCTCATTGCAGCAGGAAGAAATGCCATGAAAAACTATTTTGAAAGATTTTAACCGGTTCACCTGTTCCTGACAGGTTGTTGAAAAAGTGTTTCAGGCTGTTCAAAAACATTCAGATGCACGGCGCGCGAAATCATGAGGAATGAGGCGTACGGTGCGGTACGCCGCAATGACGAGGGATGAGCGCAAC
>CAIYCZ010000179.1 GCA_903924805.1 uncultured delta proteobacterium
AACTGCTTACCCTCCCCTTTTTTAAAGGGGAGTCGGAGTGGATTTTTGAATGCCGTACAGATTCAAATGCACACTGATTGATGCGTACCGTGTAAAAGGTCACTCATATGCGCTACGCAAAACGCTGTACGCAGAACACAGTGCTCATGTAAGGAATGTATGGTCAGAGTTGACGGAAACAGTCACGAAGAATCTCTCATCCAGGTACGTAATCTGGATAAAAAATACCAGCGCGGGAGCGAAGAAATTCACGTACTCCAGGGGTTAAACCTTGATGTAGACCAGGGTGAGTTTGTTGCATTTATGGGGCCCAGCGGCTCCGGCAAGACAACGCTTCTCAACCTGCTGGGAGGCCTTGACCTGCCGTCCGCGGGAAGCATTACCGTGGCGGGAGATGAAATTACGCACATGTCAGGCAGCCGCCTCACGGCATGGCGGGCAAAACATGTCGGTTTTATTTTTCAGATGTATAATTTAATCCCGGTGCTTACCGCTTTTCAGAATGTTGAAATGCCGCTGCTCCTCACCAGGCTTTCAAAAGCTGAGCGTCGCACCCACGTGGAAGCAGTGCTCTCCGTCGTCGGCCTTACCGACCGCATGCGCCATTACCCGCGCCAGCTTTCCGGGGGCCAGGAGCAGCGGGTAGCAATAGCACGCGCTATTGTATCTGACCCCACGTTTCTGCTGTGTGATGAGCCGACCGGCGACCTGGATCGCAACAGTGCAGATGAGATACTTGATCTGGTGCAGCAGCTGGCGGATGACTTTGGCAAAACAATCCTGATGGTTACCCATGATCCCCGGGCCGCACAGCGTGCTAAGGTAGTTCTCCATCTTGAGAAAGGCGTCCTCATCGAGGGGCAGAAAAATTAACCGGTTCCCATGAAATTTTTTCCCTTTCTTCTGGCAAACCTGCTGCGCAAAAAAGTGCGCCTGTCAATGACCATCGGCTCGTTCTGTGTAGCCCTGTTCCTGTTCTGCCTGCTTGCCACCATTGAATCCTCGTTCAACCAGGGAGTGGAGGTGGCCGGCGCCGACCGTCTGGTCGTGATCAATAAAACCTCAATCATCTCACCCCTGCCCCTTGCATACCGGGAGCGGCTCCTGCAGATACCGGGTGTTAAACAGGTGTCCCATGCGATCTGGTTCGGCGGCATTTATCAGACGGAAAAGAATTTTTTTCCGCAGCTGGCTATTGACCATAAAACATACCTGCAGATGTATACTGAATTCAGGATTCGTCCTGACTACTGGGAGGCGTTTGTAAAGGATAAAGAGGCCTGCATTGTCGGCCCCCGGACGCTGGCGAAATACGGCTGGAAAATCGGCGACCGGGTTCCCCTGCGCGGGACTATCTGGCCGGGGATATGGGAATTCAATATACGCGGCACCTATCAGGGCGCGCGCGATGAAGATGACCTCACCCAGTTCTGGTTTCGCTATGATTTTCTGGATGAGCGCCGGCTGCCCGAACTTGGCAAGGGCACGGTGGGCTGGTATCTGGTGAAAGTTGAAAATATTGACATGGCGGCAAAAGTCGTGGCCGCCATTGACCAGCGGTTTGCAAACTCAGCCTTTGAAACAAAAACCGATACCGAAAAATCCTTTGCCTCTGATTTTGTAAAGCAGATAGGAAACATCAAGCTTATCATGCTCTCAATCGGCAGCGTGGTGTTCTTCACCCTGCTGCTGGTAACCGGCAGCACCATGTCCATGTCAGTGCGCGAGCGCACCGGGGAGCTGGCGACGCTGAAGACCATAGGTTTTTCTGACATCACCGTTCTGTTTCTGGTGCTTGCGGAGGCTCTTTTCGTTTCCCTGATGGGGGGCGGTGTCGGAGTAATCGCAGGAAAGCTCTATACCCTGACCGGTGACCCCACCGGCGGGCTGTTGCCGATTTTTTATCTTCACCCGCAGAAGATGGTCATGGGGCTCGGGCTTGCACTGCTTATAGGGTTGCTTTCCGGTATCCTGCCGGCACTGTTTGCCATGAGGCTGAAAATCGTTGAAGCCCTGCGCAGAGTATAATAAATAAGTTACTGAGTTGAGGAGTTTAAGAGTTCAACTCCTCAACTTCTAAACTCCGCAACTCTTAACCTGTATTTATAATGGCCATTCCGATTATATACAACATACGCAGCATCATCATTCGCTGGGCCTCCAACTCAGTTGCCGTTCTGGGCATTGCCGGCGTGGTTGCGGTGTTTGTGGCAATGCTCTCCATGGCACGCGGCTTTGAGGCCGCGCTGGTATCCTCAGGCTCACCGCAGAATGCCATGGTGCGGCGCGGCGGTTCATCATCCGAGATGGAAAGCGTGGTCACCCTGTCACAGGTGAAAGTGATCAGCGATGCACTGGGCATAGCAAAAGGGTATGATGGAAACCCCCTGGTCAGTCCTGAGGTAATTGTTATTGCCTCCCTTCCCCAGCGCTCCACTAACACAGACGCACTCGTCCAGATACGCGGCATTTCCCCGCACACCTTTGAAATACGCACCACGGTTAAAATAGCTCGCGGCAGGTGTTTCACCCCGGGGCTTCCCGAGCTGATTGTCGGGCAGAATATTCCAAAAATATACCGCGGCTTCGAGCTCGGCGCTCAGCCCCATTTCGGCGGGAGAACCTGGACGGTGGTCGGGATTATGGATGCAGGGGGAAGCGCGTTTGATTCAGAAATCTGGTGCGATGGCCTGGTGCTCAATCAGACCTACAAGCGCCCGGCCTTTATCTACCAGTCCGTAACGGTGCGCCTTACTTCGCCGTACGCCCTGGCGGAGCTGAAAAACTCTATAACCTCTGATCCGCGGCTGACCGTACAGGTTGAGCGGGAAACCGAATATTATGAGCGGCAATCCCAGATGGTGACCACTATCATCAAGGTGCTGGGATTTCTGGTTGCCCTGGTCATGGGAATCGGTGCCGTGTTTGGCGCGCTCAATACCATGTACTCGGCAATATCCGCCCGGGTGCGGGAAATTGCCACCATGCGCGCGCTCGGCTTCAGCGAGTGGAGCATCATTGTATCATTTATCTGCGAGTCTATGTTTATTGCCCTGCTGGGGGGAATCATCGGCTGTATTATCGTGTTTCCCATCAACGGCTACACAACGTCAACCATTAACTGGCAGACATTCTCCAATGTGGCATTTGCCTTCCGCATCACCCCCGGCCTGCTGGCAGAAGGGATTATATTTGCCTTGCTGATGGGACTTATCGGCGGGCTGTCGCCATCCATCCGTGCCTCGCGGCTTCCGGTATCAGTGGCGCTGCGGGAGCTGTAATTAAACAAGGGGACAGCGGCCCCCTTGTTTTTGTCACACGCCCATCCTGAAATAACATTTGATGAGGCTCAAAATGCAGGAGTAAAATATTATACCATCAGGAGAGGACAACTAATGCTTGGAAATATCGAGAGGGGTAATTTTCAGGCAGGTTAAAAATAGACCACCTATAAGGGGCAAAGCAGGCAGGCAGGTAAAAAAGAAAAAGTAATCTGTGGGGCTGTCCCCGATAAAAAAGCAGTACCCCCAAGATTCCTGCTATTATGGTTCAAGCCTTTTGATTTTACTAATTCGTGGTAGATGCTTTTTGTCGAAAGAGTAAACTTCAGTTATGTTCATTCGTTCCATAAGTGCGGCAATGTAGCCATCAATAAAATCGATATGGTATGTGATGTAATAGTGTAGCGCCTTGCCGGTAAGCGCTTTATTGGTAACTTCAAGACCCGGCGTTGCCAGAATGGCTTTTATCATAGGCACAATCTCGGCGGCCGTTAATCCGTAAGCAGATTCCAGCACCCATACAACCTCTGCAATTACCATATCAGCAGTTATCAACCGGATGGTACCGTTTCGTCCCTGCTCCAGCAGCCGCTCCACCCGGTCAGCCTTGTGCGGGTCATCGTTGGTGAAGTAGCGGATAAAAAGGTTGGTATCGACAAAACAGGTCTTCATGCCATTTCCTTCACAACCCTTTTTGCCACTGCAGCTTTAGCCTTGGACCGCTCCGCCTCAAAGGTGCTGCTCTTTCTTTTTGTCCGCACTGCGCCCCTGAAATCCTGGAGCGTCTTAATGGGCACCATAATAATCTTTTCCCCATCCCGCTCAAAATCAATCCGGTCGTTGGGTTGTATCCGCAGAACGTCACGTATTTTTTTCGGGATGGTAACCTGACCTTTCGTGGTAACTTTTGCCAACATATTTTCTACCTCAATAATAATTCTTACTTTTTATAATAGGTAAGATATCAATAATTGTCAACCACTATTTTCAATGAGTTCTACCTCAAACAGAAGGGTTGATTTCGTTTGAATGGAGTAATAAGAAGATTTTAGGCTGGCTGAAGAAATGGTATCTGC
>CAIYCZ010000180.1 GCA_903924805.1 uncultured delta proteobacterium
CCCATTTTGCAATTACTGAATAATGCTTATTGAAAAGAGTTTATGGTACACTCATGGCATCGAGCGCCTTGATAACTTCAGCAACATGAGTAAAAGCCGGGCCTCCGCCCATGAGAACGCCAACCCCGGCCGCCTCCATAATCTCTTTTCTGGTCGCGCCTGCTGCAACCGCCTTTTGGGTGTGCAGATAAATGCAGGGAACGCAGTGCTGAGCCACGGCAATCCCCAGAGCTATAAATTCCTTGACCTTGGCATCAAGAACTCCCGGGGCAAGCGATTTCTCTACCAGCCCCTGAAAACCCTTTACCACGTCCGGGATGTCACGGGCCATCTTCTGGGTTGATTTAATGAACTCTTTGAAATAATTTTGCACTTCATTTTCCATGGATGTTCTCCTCTCTTGCGAAACCTTATATTGTTTTTAATTTTACAGCCTGCGCAGTTCATCTTTTTTCCCTGAAAAAGATTATCATTATCTATCATGTTGTTGAAAAAGCAGTTTTCTCCCAGGCTGGTCAAAAACATCCGGATGCAAGGCGCGCGAAATCAAGAGGAATGAGGCGTACTGTATAGTACGTCGCAATGACGAATGATGAGCGCAACACAGCAGACGGGTGTTTTTCAACAGCCTGCTATGACTATTTTTTCATTGACTTGACCAGATAGTATTGGTCTTTCTCAAATGCCTTGACAATAACACTGCCGATACATGGCCTTACAAGGAGTGCCTTTTCCTGAGTATCAATGAGATTAAACATCTCTGCACAGCACGTGCTCATATGCACTGAATCAGAGATAGAATACGGAACATCACCGAACGCTTCACCGCTCCGATAGGCGGGACATACAAAGTTTGCATGCACTGCGGTCCACGTGCACAGCAGGTCTTCAAATGTATTGATCTGAGCCTCGAATACTTTCCCAAGCCCTTTGACAATCGCTTCCCCCATTTCTTGTGGAAACGCTCCCCAGTCTTTTGGCTGGCGGGTTTGATAATCAGGGTTAGCAGCAAGCGCCTTTTGTTCCTCCGGCGAGGGAAGGTATGGCGGATCAAACGCGACAGTCTCGATAGTCGTCTCAAGAAATTGATTAAACGGTTCTTCAAGTGCTTGTGAGGTTACAACAAGGTGCTTGCCAGCATGTTTTGATGCACCGTACCATGGTGCTGCATCAAACTTGCAGATCACAGACCAGGTTGCAGGTTCGGCATAGCCAATCTCTGCACGCAGTATCTCGCAGGGGTTCTGCTTTGCACGCGCCATCTCAATCCCCTGAGCCTGCATGCGCTCTTTGAGCTGCTCAAGATGTGCTTCTGTAAGCCAGTAGCAATATTTCCATGCTTTCTTTGTATGTTCATCCATCGATAGCTCCATTATCCCCAGCGGGTACTGGGTGTTATCCGTTACGCTGCTTCCCAGGGTCTTGAGGAAAAAGGCAGCTCACTTAATGCCATGCGACAGAGATCGGTGATAAAGATTGCAGCCAACCCGCGCTCTTCACATACTTCGCTGGTGAGCCAGTAACAGCCAGGGCATAAAAATACCATCGCTTCAGCACCGTAGTCGAGCGCATCATCTAAATTTTTTTTGAGAATTTGTGAACCCCTCTCGGGGTCTGTTTCCCGAAGGCCAAAGGCACAGCACAGAGCATTCTTGCGATCATGTTTCCGAGCTACCCGCTCAGCGCCAATAATCTCAAACAGCTCATCCACATACGGCTCTTTTTCAGGTGTATAACGAGAGATGCATGGCCGCTGGTAAGCTATTCTCCTATTGAGTTTAATAATAAAGCTGTTATGCTCTTTCAAGTACCCGAGCATATATTCAATAATGTGGACTGCCTTGAAAGGCACCGTGATTCCATATTCAGGTGCCTTCCTGACAACCATGGTATAACAATCATCATGGACAAAGATGATTTCCTGCTTGTTGAGCTTTGTCAGGTTATCGATATATTCCTGGGTGTGTGTGCGCACCTTACCTTCCATGCCAGTGTGGAGAAACACGGCGCGCGAAAAGTAATCGCTTCCCCTGACCAGGGTTAACCCAGCAAACATTTTGCTTTCGGTCATATTGGGGGGATAGGCATGGCCCATGACGCAGAGGTTCAATGCCGGTTTATCCGGATCGCCCTGGATAATATCATTGGGAACGCTGGTCAGCGTCTCTTCAATAAATTCTGCAACACCCGGTTCCACAAAATGTATTTTCTTCTCCTCGTGAAGCTGCAGGATCAAGTCATACGGATTGGCGCCAGTGGGGCAGTATTCGTTACACGCCATGCAGGTAATGCACTGCTTGAGAATTGCGGCGTTCTCTCCGCGTTTCAGAGACTGTATCTCCTGGACTGCCTTCTCCCGGGTGAAATCTGCATACTGACACTGCACAAAACAATCTCCACAGTCGTTGCACTGGTCGTATTTGAACATCGTTTTCTCCTTGCAGTCATTATCTGGAAGCAGGTGGTTTGAGATCGGCTAAAATTCTGTACACGTCTTTTACAGCAGTGAGCGCTTTCTGTTTCAAATCATTTTCTGTCTTATCCCTGGTCATTATGCTTGCATAACCCATGATAACGGCTCCCCGCTCAGCCAGGCTGTCTCTTACATTTTTCTCATCTTTATCTGAATAGTTGCCCTGATTGGTTACCAGCACATACACATCCTTTCCCCGCACGTCCAATGATTTCAGCAAAGTGCGCAGCGGAGAAGCGAATCGGTGTATCCAGATGGGGGCGGCAATGATGACAGGATTATACTTTCGTACATCCCTGTAGAGAGGGACTACATCATCATCCCGGTCAAACAGCTGGTCA
>CAIYCZ010000181.1 GCA_903924805.1 uncultured delta proteobacterium
AAATCCTGTATCCCGCTTTCAGAAAAAAGACTATTCTGCTTCTCTCTTTGCCTCAGGGGTATGAGCCGCAGAGGGAAATAATAAGCATCATTATTGAGGGAGTGCTGAAGCCCGATGGAATATGTGAAAAAGAAGGGGACACCCTCAGGTCGCGATACTGCTTTCCTGCGGCTGACCAGAGAAGCATTTCCTGGCCAGCATTGATTGAAATATTCAGGCCGGGGTTCATTCCAAAGGGGTCTAACTGATGTATAATAACAAAATCTCAATTCCATTTGATCAACGTCAATTATTTTTTCCCCTCAACGACAATTATTTTTCCCGTTGCCTCATCAGCGATGTTACCTGGTAATGCAAGCCGAAGGCCGGCCAAAGCGGATTCGGCCTGCCGGCACCAAGCTTATGCGGGGCAGGCCGAATCCGCCCTACTTTATGCGATAAACTTTATTCCGGCCGAGGCTTGCTGACGCGGGGGTTCTTATAACGACAAATATTTCTGCTGACAACGACAGCTCGGTAGATTCTTCTATTCCTGGGATCGTTTAGCCTGTTCCATGCGATAGCTGGGGATATTTAACTCGATAATGACGCAGTGATGCACCAGGCGGTCGATTGCCGCGGCCGTGGTCATAGGGTCTTTAAAAATGGCCTCCCATTTGGAAAACGGCAGATTGCTGGTAATCATGACACTTCCTCGCTCATAGCGTTCTGCCAGCAAGGTGAACAGCACTTCCATCTCTTCCCGGGACTGCTGCACATAGCCGATGTCATCCAGGATCAGCGCCTCATATTTGCTCAGCTTCTTCAACCACCGGGTTAACTTCAACTCCTGCTTCGCCCGCAGAAGTTCCTGAACCAAAAGGTTGCAGTGGGCAAAATAAACCCGGTGCCCGTTACGGACCAGTTCCTGTCCCAGAGCGCTGACCAAGTGGGTTTTACCGCTGCCCGGGTTCCCGAAGACTAACACATTCTCCTGGCGCGCCAGAAACGAGCCGGAACGGAGGGTTTGGATTTGATTGACCACCTTGCGAGGCAGCCGGTTCAGGTCGAACTCTGTCAGGCTCTTTTCCAAGGGTAACTGCGATTTGTGGAGTAAGGTCTCAATGCGTTTTTGCTGTCGGACTTCACATTCCCGGCCCGTAACCTCCAAGAGATAATGCTCGTAGCCCAAGGACTCCTGTTCGGCTTTCAGGGCTATATCTTCGAAACATTCCCGGATCGTGGGAAGACGGAGTTCCTTTAAATAACCCACCAGTTGATCGCGCCGTTCGGTCTGGGGGATCATCCTGCCAACCTCGCTTGATGAAGCAGAATATCGTACATGGCCAGATTTATCTCATTAACAGACACCGCGGCAATGGCCAAAGGTGCCAGACCGGAACTGAGGTGCTCTTGCACCGCTGCTACCGTAATGGGTTGTTCCAGCTCTACCAGCCACCTTAAAGCCTCATTGACCCCACTCTCGCTCTCCTTGGCAGCCAGGTACAGGATCTTCAGGTATTCTTTGTGAGCCCGCAGCCGATCCTGTTTTCTGAGCAGATCGTAAGCCATCCGGAAGTAACTGGTGGGAAAGAGTTCCTCCCGGTAACGATAGTTTTTAAAGGCGCCAGGTTTGCGGACCAGGGAGTCGATAATGTAGCGGTAGTTGATGTAGTACTTGCCATGTCCGGATAAGCGCGGCAGACGGTGGATCTGCTTTTGGCCGTACCAGACCTCGATGCGCTCGGCATAAATGCGCACCTCGACCACTTCGCCGATAAGGCGGCTATCCACGCAATAGGTGTTTTTCTTAACCCGAATGGTACTGCTGGGACCTACCCGTAATCTTCCCTTCTGCGCATCATCCACCCGGCGTACCGGTAGCCGCCTGAGCACTTGCAGTTCTTCCCGCAGACGTTCCTGGCGACCACTATTCAACTGCTTGAAGAGCTTCTGCAGGAAACCTTCATATTCTGCCCGGCTTTCAAAATCCCGATGGCCTCTTAATAACAAGGCCTGATCTAACGCCCGCTTAAATCGGTAATGCCGCTGTTCGACATCGCCGTTCTCATGAGCCTGGCCGGTTTGAATCTTGCGGCCCTGCAAACCATAGTGCCGCAGTAACGCTTGGTAACGTCGGGTGAAGGCTTCGGGGTTGAAATAATTATTCACCGCGGCCGATAACCGATCTGATTGATGCTCTGCCGGCACGCCGCCCAGTTCCCAAAGCGCATTCTGCAAGCCTGCACTAAGACTCTCATAACTTTCTGAGAAACAGATGGTGCCCGTCTCCCAGTTCGAATAGGGTAGGACAAAGTGATACAGCAGATGAGGAAAGGCTTCGCCTCGGATCAGGACTCGCAACTTGGTTAGGTGGGTAAAATCAGACTGGCATAACCGACCCGGTTGATAATTTTGCGGGAAGAATACTTCCTTCGCCGGACCCTCCGTAACCCGCCATCTCTTCACCTTCCGCTGTAAGGTCCGTAGTTGGCCATCTTGGAAGCGCCCGGGATACCTGCGCTGTAAATCTGCAAAAATGGTTTTGGCTTCTAAACCCGGATTTAACTGCAGTTGCTCCTGAATCTCTTTCCAATGACTGGCAAAGGGGTCTCGCCGCGTCTTCCAGGAATGCACTTGCTGGGATTGACTGGGTAGTTGTCCCATTCTACGATACTTTCTGGCCGTCTTCTCATCCATTCCCGATTTCGCCGCGGCTATGGTCAGGGTCTCTTCACTCTGAATAAGCTTCATCAGCTTCCTCACCTGCTGGTCGGTTACCATCCAAGCCTCCTCTTACCCACTTGGATGGTAAATCTGGTTTACAAAAACCGGGAATTTTAATTGTCGTCAGCCGGGAGTTTTAATTGTCGCTCATCATACAGGTAAAATACTATA
>CAIYCZ010000182.1 GCA_903924805.1 uncultured delta proteobacterium
CTGTCAATGTCGCGCTGCGCATCAACGGAGCCGCTTACATGATAGACGGCATCATCTTTAAATGTGCGCACCACATGGCACACCGCGTCCACATCCGCAATCTCCCTGAAAACATTTCCCTCAGCTATAGCTTCTTTTTCTATGGTGGGGAGCAGCGCCAGGTCAACCTTTGCCCGCGCCTGCTTCCGGGGAGCATACATTTTTACCAGCGTGTCAAACCGGGGATCCTTTATTTCCGCAGTGCCGACAAGTGCTTTTTTCAGGTCAACAATTTTATCCAGGCCATGACCGCCGGTTAAAATTTTAAACAGGGTCTTCTTCCCCACCTGCGGCAGGCCGATAATTCCGACTTTCATGTTTAGATCCTTATATTTAAACCACAGAGGGCACAGAGAATTTTACCCCCGTGCTCTCATGTAAAGAGGGTTTTTATTCCTTTAAATATCCCTGGTTTTAAAAAGCTATATGGGTTGTTTCATCTTGCTTGATTGTTTGAGGTCACACAGACCATCTGTGATCTCTGCGGTTTCTACTATAAATTCTTTTATCGCTTCATTAAATTCTACCGGTGTCTCCATCATCACCATGTGGCCGGCTCCCGCGACAATCTTCAGTGTTGAATTGGTTATCAACCGTGCCAGTTCTTCAGAAACAGCAGGAGGTGTTATGGTATCATCGCTTCCACATATGATGCATGCAGGAACAGCTATTGAAGAGATCCACGGACTGCTGTTAAATTCAGCACAGGCTGCCATATCACGGGACAATGTTTCCCCGCCGTTTCTGGAGAGCATTTCACAGCCCCGTGCATAAAAGAGGCTGACATTTTCCGGAGAAAATGCTGCCTGACAGGACGCTTTTACTGCCGCAGGAAAATCACTGCTTACCGCTTCACGATACTCAGGAGCGATGATGAAATGAGTGCCGCAGCCGGCAAGAATAAGCCCCTGTACCTTGTGGGGGAATATGCGGGCACATTCCTGTGCAATTGCTCCTCCCAGGGAGTGGCCGGCAAGAAAAAAATTACCAAGCTGCACTTCCGCTGCAAACACAGCAAGCCGGGCGGCATACTCCTGCGCAGATGTACACAAAGGGCCCTTTGTGTACCCGTGTCCCGGGAGATCAAGAGCGATGACCGTGAAATAGGGATCAAGCCCTTGAATCTGTTTTTCCCAGACACTGCTGTCACCGCCGGAGCCGTGTAAAAATATGAGAGCAGGACGCTCAGCAGAAGTTTTATGTATGGACCCACGATAGAAAAACCGTGCAGATCCGATGGTTACAAATGGCATCAGCAGCGTCCTGTAAGTCAATCACCATGGTAAAATATTCTTATTGGACGCAGATGAACGCGGATTGCCGGGATTCATAATAATTTAAATTGAAATTAAAACTTGAACGATCTGCGTGTATCAGCGATAATCTACGTCCTGATTTAATGCACCTCGCTCCAGTTGTTGCCCCAGCTCATATCAACTTTCAATGGAACATGCAGGTCGATAACCCCTTCCATCTCCGTTTTAACCAGCCTGCTCAGCGGCTCAATCTCCTGTTCGGGGGCTTCAAAGATGAGTTCATCGTGTACCTGCAGAATCATCCTGCCGACAAACTTCTGCTCCTGCATCCCGTTAAAGATTCTGATCATTGCCACCTTGATGAGGTCTGCTGCGGTTCCCTGGATGGGGGTATTGATTGCTGTCCGTTCGGCAAACTTGCGCGCGGTGACATTATGTGTCTTAATTTCCGGCAGGTAGCGGCGCCGGTTCAGCAGGGTCGTCGCATATCCTTTTTCCTGGGCATCCTTAATCACCTGGTCAATATAGCGCTGCACGCCTTTGTATTTCCGGAAATAGTCATCTATGTATGCCTGTGCCAGCCGCGGCTCAATTTCCAGTTGCTGGGAAAGCCCAAAGGAACTCATGCCATAGACAATGCCAAAATTTATGACTTTGGCTTCGCGCCGCATCTGCGGGGTAACGTCCTGCGGTGCTATTCCCCAGATTTCAGCAGCAGTGCGGGTATGGATATCTTCATCATGCAGAAATGCGTCAGTCAGGGTCTGATCCTGGGACAGGTGGGCAAGGATGCGCAGCTCTATCTGGGAATAATCTGCAGAAAGCATTTTCCAGCCGGGCTCGGTAATAAAAGCCCCCCGTATCCGCTTTCCCTCTTCGGTGCGGATGGGGATATTCTGCAGGTTGGGCTCGCTGCTGCTCAGTCTGCCGGTGGCAGTGACGGTCTGGTTGTACGAGGTGTGAATGCGCCCGGTCTCAGGATTGACGAGCCCGGGCATGCTGTCAATGTAGGTGGATTTGAGTTTGGCAAGAGTTCTGTATAAAACTATTTCCGCGGGCAGCGGATGGGCTTTAGCCAGGCCGGCGAGCACGGAGATGTCTGTTGAGTAGCCGGTCTTGGTTTTTTTTGCGCCGGGCAGCCCGAGCTTTTCAAAAAGGATTTTCCCCATCTGCTGGGGCGAGTTGATGTTGAACTCTTCTCCGGCAAGGGCATAGATTTTTTTCTGAAGGGCACCAAGCGATTCAGCATATTCATCTGATA
>CAIYCZ010000183.1 GCA_903924805.1 uncultured delta proteobacterium
AAGAAAAGCAAGAAAAGGGGGGAATCATCGCTATATATATTTAGTAATTTAATATATGGCGCTGACTCAACAGGCTAAATCACATCACACACCAGAGGCAGTGTCAGCTATGGCCCTGCTTTTTTTTGCAACATATGGTGGTTACTGGTTATTCACAAAAAGTTGCTATTACTGCTATAAGTGCTAAATGATTTTTAAAAGAACAGCGTTAGATTTATCCCATCCGCTACCCCATGCCGTAGGATCAGATTCTCACGATTACATGTTTAGGATTATTCTGTTCTTTTCCCATTCGTCCCCTGCAGTTTTCAGAGGGAAGCCTCGCCGCAAAAGAAAAAGTTTTTATAAATTATCCTGCAGCCATTTTAAAGCTCCCTCTGCATCAAGCTTTCCATATCCCCATGATTCATTCGGACAGTTGCCGGTGAAACCGTCAATGCGGGCGCCTTCCTGGATGGCCTGTTTTATCTTATCATGTCCGGCAGCGGGGAATGCCTGCAGCAGCAGCGCTGCCACGCCTGCCACATGGGGGCCTGCAGCGCTTGTCCCGCCAAATTCCGTATAGCTTCCGGGCACCGAGTACCTGCCAAAATAATAATCATACTGTGAAAGGGCAGTGAACACATCAAAGTTGCCCGGCGCGGCAATGTCCATGATGGATGCACCATCTATTCTCTTGCCGCGGCTGCTGAAATAGGAAAGGCCGCCCACTTCGGCCTCTATACCGCGGGTGCTGTACGAGGCGACAGTAATGGCACTGTCTGCGGTTGCCGGAAAGTCAATCGTGCCGTCATCGGTTACGTTCTTTAAAAATTCAGTGCCGCCGGCCCATCCGGTGGCATCGTCTGCAATATAGGATTCTATGGCAAGCGGGGCGGCAGATGTGTTCTGTATGCGAATTGTCCAGGTACCTTCCTTAACCGGCCTGACACCAAATGTCCCTCCCTGCAGCACTATGTCAAATTTCACCGTGTTCCGGGTTGATGTCTCCAGATATGACCATGCCCAAGCCTGTGATCCGAGTCTTACCATCTTATTATTGCCGTTCAATTCTTTTACTCTTCCATTCGGCTTGCTGATTGATATAGCGGGGGGTGCAGCCTGGTATTTCCAGAGAAGCGTCACGTAGGCGGCCTTTATCCTCTGCTGCAGCCGTGGAATTTTAAAGGTCAGGTCATAGGTCTGCTTTGCGCCGATCTCAGAGTGTGCATGCCGCCGCGCACCGCCAAGATTTCCAGCAGGGACAACCTGCACGATTCCCTTTGCAGCTTCTTCATCTATGGCAGTTTCCATGAGTGAAGAGCCGTCTAAAAAAAGCGAAACCCATGAGCCGATTTCATGGAGCATCACCCGTGCTCCTTTCTCCTCTGCCCAGGCCATATATTCAACCCAGTCAACGTCATTGTCCCAGTAAATGTTTGCCACCACAAGCTCTGCATCCGGCGCAACTCCCACATACTTCTGTAATCCCGGGCTGCCGCCGCCGAGAATGCCGCACACGCCGGTGCCATGACCGTTGGTATCCGGCTCTGTGTCTATAAGATTTTCCCCGCGCAGCCGCTCAATTGAGTCCGTGTTCATGGTAGCAATGACCTTTGAGGTTTTCAGCGCAATCAAATGCTCGCCAACATCAAGCTTTCCGTTTTTATTGACATCCTCTACGGCAAAGATCTGCTCGCCGAAGGTTGGGTCTGTTTCGGCAAAACCGGAATTTTTACCGCCATCTCTGGTCGCATTATCGTTCGCATCACAGTACAGCCAGTCCACAGAGGTCTGAAAACCGAGTTCCCTTATGTCCTGCGAGGAACTGTCCCAGATATTTGCATCTAAAAAACTGAGTGTCTCACCATCATCTTTTTGCCCGTTGCCATTCAAATCTACCCCATCAATGCCGGGGTCAAATGAGCCATTTCCATTATCATCTATCCACTCATAGGAACTGCCGTCAGTCTGCCAGAACAGCGGGTGAAACACATCAATGCCGGTATCAAAATCAGCTATGATTACCCCCTTGCCGGTAATCTGCCTGCCGTTATTATCATAGAGAGACCACAGCGTATCAGCATGAATTTCCGGCACGCTGACATCAAGCGGCGCATGGCGGACCGGCAGCCACATGGATTCTATCCGCGCCACGGCAGCACGTCCGGCAAGCGCATCCAGCGCCTCCCAGGGGACCCGCGCGCCGTAAATTGCGCCGAAATGGATTACCCGGTCATGAAGGCGATGAAATCTAACCCCGGTTTTTTCAATAGCCACGATTTCTTCCTGAGACAGTTCATGGGTGAACTGCACGGAGACCTTCACGTCTGTTTTATCTGTGAGAGCCGTTGTGCCAAAAGTCGCAGTGCGCACACCCTCTCTCCGCAGGGCTTGCAGCAGGCAGAGCGAGGAACTTTTTTTAGTCGCTTGGGCAAAGGCAGCAGCTGTCAAAAGAAATATGACAAGACATACAACAAAACATCTCCCTACGGTATGCATTTTACCTCTCCTGTGCTATAGTAATTAGTCAGGTTTATTTATATACTAACACATTGGCATTTCGTAGGTAAGAGTATTTTGACAATGCATTACAGAAAATGGTGTCACAAATACATAGCGGTATTAATTTTCTGCGCTGTTATAGGAGTTACCTATTCCTGCAGCAGACCCGACCAGCCGCTTGAGTTTCCCTTTGATCACGGCCCTCACTTCGATGTGGTAAATGAGTGGTGGTATTTTACCGGGGAGGTGGAGACCGAAGGAGGGAAAACCCTGGGGTTTGAATGTGCGATATTCAAACGCCTGGTGCCAACAGGAAATGATTTTGCGTACCTTGGCCATCTCGCCGTGAGCGACCCTGAAACATCCCAGCACTTTTTTGCAGAAGTGGCAACGCTGCCTCCGGTAGCAGGTATTGAAGAGGGTAAGACAGAGATAGCAGTTAATAGTTTTTACTACCGCTTTTCAGAACCGCAGGGGTTTACTATCAAAGCTGCGGCAGGTAACCTGTCGGTTGATCTGTCGCTCACACCGGTTCTTGAGGTCCTGCCACATGGCGAGGATGGGAGCATTATTATGGGTGATGGAAAACCATCCTACTACTATTCGTTTACACATCTCTCGACTACGGGAACCATCTCGGTGAACGGCTCTGAATATGCTATAGCTTACGGCCGGACATGGATGGATCACCAGTGGGGAAACTTTACCGTGCTGGGAATGAAGTGGGACTGGTTCTCTTTGCGGCTTGACGATGGCGGCGCCCTGATGCTATTTCATTTCCGCGATGCTTTTGACCGCACAACGAGAACAAACTGGACCTATCAGTCTGGTGCTGGGAAGGTTGAATATGGAAAACAGTTTTCCCTGCAGGCTGCCCGCATCTATAAAGAAGAGTCCGGACACAGCGCCTACCCTGTTGACTGGACAATAGAGGTCCCCGATCTTGATGGCGTATTTAAAGTTACCCCCCTGTTTGATGCGCAAAGCCTGTATGATGTCATGACGCCTGACTACTGGGAAGGCCTCTGCTCAGTGGAAGGCACGCTGGCCGGGGAAAAGGCAGCGGGCTCAGCATATGTGGAGTTGACCGGGTATGAGGATAAGAAGAGATAATATAAATGCACAGGGTGAACCAGAATGGTGGCAGAAGAATTAAGGTCTCTGCTACCTGCAGGAACGGCCATGCTCAAGAAGAGTCTTTGATTATTCGGGTTGAATGAGATGATCGAGGATGAGCCCGTGAAAGCTGTCCTGTCCGGGTGAGCTGAACAGCCACCCCAGGTGGGTAAGGCAGGTGCTGCAAATAGCTATTCTCCAGCTGAACCCCGGAAACCAGCTGAATTCCTCGATAGCAGGCCCCGCATAGCCGCACCCCTGCGCTGCTTTAAAGCAGCCTATCTG
>CAIYCZ010000184.1 GCA_903924805.1 uncultured delta proteobacterium
ACAAATTGCAAGAAACTTCATCAGGGGCAGGGAAGTATGAGTATTACTGTAAAAGGTAGGTAACTACGAACTCACGAGAATGTGTCGCAACACCAATTTCGAATTATGGCACAGCCTCTTACCATGTTCAGTTAAGTAAGTTAGGGCGCAAAAGGCAAATATAAATAAAGGCACTTACCTCTTTTCCACCTCCATCGTTATATTCAGTGGTTCACCTGCATACGTCACAGATGTTGTCCTCATATGATAACCACTTTTATATGCCGGAATGAGATATGTTCCACTCCGCTGATCCACTTTTACTATATTAAACCATCCTCCCCTGGCAGTAGTTTCAATTGACGCAAGGGAGGAGCCTTCTTCCTTCATCATTACAATTCTCCCTATAATATATTCTCATGTATCTTAGTGCATGACCTTTTCGACTACTGACAGTGCTTTCTCAATACAGCTTTTTGCCAAAGCTGCTAACACAGGATTTGCTGTTACGAAATCAGCCATATTCTCCTCGCATGAATAGTAAAGCTTTATAATAATTCTTCCTGTTTCACTCTGCGCTAAAACTTCATCACGGAATTGTCTCAGAGTATTAAGGCGCGGATCCTGCTCTCCCAGAAGTTTGCTCACAAGGCATCCCCCGCTGGCTACCTTGACATTTTTTGTTGTTATATTGGTGAGGCCGCCCGTGTCTTTAACTTCAAGCCGTGCCTCAAAAGTACCGCCTGTTGTATATTGATGGGCAGCTGTCTTTGAAGTGCTGTATTCAGTATCCCACACGCCATCACTTTCCCAGTCCCATCTAACCTGGAGAGCCTCTGGATTATCCTCATTGTCAGAACTGGCTGAAGCATCAAAGGTAAATGTTGTTTTGCTAGTACCGGAAGCGGGAGTTACCGTAAATTCCGCTTGAGGAGAGGTATTGATTGAAACGGTGACTGTTTTCGAGTCAGTATCAGTTAATGTACCCGTATCCTTGACTTCCAGTACAATCGTGTACGTACCGGGAGTTGAATACTGGTGGCTTGCTGTTTTTGTGGTGCTGTATTCAGTATCCCAGGTGCCGTCATTTTCCCAGTCCCATCGCACCATAAGATCATGTGGGCTGTCCTGAGCATCAGAACTCCCCGATGCATCTACCGCAAATACGGTGGTATCAAACCCGGAGGTCTGATTGATGGTAAATGAGGCGGTTGGCTGGGTATTTTTATAAGAGAGTATTGTCCCATCATCACCTACAACAAAGGCATCCTGGGACGAGCTAACCCAGAGCCCCAGAAGAACCTTTGATGTTCCGCTTTCCATAGTGGTCCATGTATTGCCGTCATAGGAAAAAATATTGCCATCAGCACCTGCGGCAAACATATTGTTTGTTGCTATGCCCCCCACCGCATAAAGACTTTTTGTCGTACCAACCGGCGATTTTGACCATGATGCCCCATTATAATACAGAATGGTTCCACTTCCTCCCACGGTAAAAATATTATTTGCAGAAACACCACAGATGGACATGAGGTCTTTATCCGTCACGTTTTCTACTTCCTGCCATTTTGAGCCATCATAATGGAGCACTATCCCGTAACCGACAGCATACATATTGTCTGACGATGTCCCCCAGATAGCAGCAAGCGAGCTGTTTGTGAAGCTGAGCATTTTAGAGCATTGTGAACTATCACAATTAAGGATTACTCCGTTTTCACCAACGATGTAGGCTTCGGACGCAGGGCTGACCCACACCCCTAATAGATTTTCGCCAGTCTCGGCACTTACCGGCGACCAGGCACTGCCATTATAGCGCATAACAGTGCCGTTGCTCCCCACCGCAAAGACAGTGGTTGCTGAATTGCCGCGTACCCCGTTAAGATTTTTTGTTGCATTGCTCTGCAGTGCCCCCCATGCCGTACCGTTATAGTGAAGAATGGTGCCATTATTCCCCACTGCAAAAACATCGTTGGTAGAGTTTCCCCAGACAGCATTGAGCGTTTCCGTTGTGCCGGCATTCATGGGTGTCCAATCTGCCGCTTCAACTGCATGGTTGAACAAAACAAAAATTGATAATAACACAATTGTTGATACCTTATTATTCATACCAGCCTCCTTTTTGATATATAGTATTGTCAAAACTTAACCA
>CAIYCZ010000185.1 GCA_903924805.1 uncultured delta proteobacterium
CGCCAGGGATTTTACAAGCATAATGCCCCGGGCATATGACTTGTCTTTCTGAAAACTCGTTATCGCGCCGTAAAGGGGTAGATAAATCAGGACAAATGTGAACATAACCATGAGAATCAGTGAAGCTGTAAGGCTCACCCGCATATCCGCTGAAGCAAGCTTTTCCATGAGCGCTCTGTACTGCTGAAACTGCAGAGCTTTTTTCTGCACAGCTCCTTTGAGAATAAAGGGTCCAATTTCTAATTCAAAGTCAGTGTGAAATGTTTTTTGTTTTATTCTCTGCCCTTGGGAAAATATTCCATTCAAGCTTCCCGTATCCGCAACGGTAACGCTGTCCCGAGTTACAATCAGCTTCGCATGCCGCTTAGAGATACTTTCATGATTTAAGATAATCTGAGACAGTTCTCTGCCCACGGTGTATTGTCCCGGGCCAAGCTGCAGGGTCCTCTCAATAACGCCATTTCTGATTATCTGGAGAAGAAATCCCATGGTGTGCTTCTTATAGAATCATTTGTAGATAAACTTCAGGATATATGGTCCAAAGATTACAATAAATATAATGGGGAATATCAAAAGCATCATCGGTACCAGCAGTTTCTGAGAGGCGATCGCCCCGGCGCGCTCAGCTTTCATAAATCGTTCCTGACGCATTCTGATTGCTTGAGATTTTAATATGTCGGATATGCTTGATCCCATTTTTTCCGCCTGAATCAGAATTGAGGTGAATGAATACAGCTCTGGCAGCTCTACCCGGTCAGACATATTGCGCAGGGCTTCCTCGCGCGATCTGCCAAGCCGCATGCTCTTGCTCATCAGGTGCAATTCAGCGACAAAGGGGTCCTTATTTTTTTTGTAGATATCACACACTTTGTTTATGCCGGAATTGAAATCAAGGCCCGCCTCAACTGAGAGGGAAAGCATGTCAACCACATCGGGCATGCTGGCAACAATTGCCTCCTGCCGCTTTTTGCGTTTATCATACAGCCACAGATACGGGTATCCAATACCCAGTATTCCGGCGCCTATAATTACTAAGGTGTTTTTAAAAAAGACCAATGACATGAAGGTAAAAAGCGCTGCGGTAGTTATCTGGAAGCCGATGAAATCATCCCCGGTGATCTCACGTTCAATCCCGGCAGTTACTGCGTATTTCTCAATTTTTGCCCGGTACCCCTGCAGGGGCAGCCGGGTAATGACAGGCATAAGAATTTGAAAAAATGGCCGGAAAATCTTTATGAACTGGGCGCCTTCCCCGAGTACTGCGTCTTCATCTTCAAGCTTCTTCCTTATATCCTGCTGCTCCTTTGGGGGAAACATAGTATACGCCGCAAAAAATACCCCCAAAAAAAAGAGAAGAAATCCTGCAACACCCAATAAGTCCAATAGCATACCTTCCCCCTTATATATCCATGGTTACCCGCAAAACTTCCTCTGCAGTCGTGATGCCGTCCCTGAGTTTTTTAAGCGCCGCGTCCCTGAGGGTGGTCATTCCAGCTTCTATGGCAGATGCCCTTAGTGTTCCCGAGGGGTCTTGTGCAAGTATTATTTTTATCATGGCATCATTTATTGCCAGCATTTCGTAAATCCCGACTCTGCCGTTATATCCCGTGCCAAAACACATATCACATCCCCTGCCGTGATAAAACACCGTCTCC
>CAIYCZ010000186.1 GCA_903924805.1 uncultured delta proteobacterium
AGAAGTTCTGTATGCACGGTCATAGCAAGACTATGGAGGTTGTTCGAGAGTGGGTAATCAAGGCGGAAACGGTTAGTAGAGGGTAGTGAGCTGTGCGCCTTTGAAATAGTGGGATAAAATTTCCCGGTAGGTCGTACCGTGCTCTGCCATGCCGGCAGCACCGATCTGGCACAGCCCTACCCCGTGCCCCCAGCCAGCGCCAGTAATCCTGAAACCATCAGGCAGCTCCCCTTTCACGCCGCGGGGTTCCACCACGAAGGCAGAGCTCAGCAGGTGGGTGGGAGAAAGTATGCGCCGTATCTCAAGCTCTTTCCCGATAATTTTCTCCTGCTTCGTGCCGCACAGCTTAATTTTAAAGAGCCGCCCTGATGCACCCCGTGCCAGCGGCACTATGTCTTTTATCGCGCCAAAGTCAACGCCGGTTTTCGAAAAAACGAGTGCGCTGATGTCCTGCTGCGAAATATCCACCGTCCAGCGGAAAAAATCCCTGGTCTCGCAGTCAAAATCAGGCAGTATCCGCTTGATGATATTTTTATCCTTGATGTTGCAGTATGCCGCAGGCTGTGACAGGATAAAGCGGCGGGCATCCTCCTCACGTGAGACCGGAGCGGACGATGAGCCGGCGTCAGTGATACTTGTCAGATAGACAATGTCCTCATCCTCCCAGGCTGTAGAAAAGTTCTCGGTTATTCCGCCGCAGCACTTTGAGTAACGGGTGTCGCAGACCTGTCCATTATGGGTCAGGACCTCGCCCCGCGTCTCCTGCACCGCCCGTTTTGCCGCACCATTTATCCGGCCAATGCCCTGATAGCGCTGGCAGTGGTCGTCAGCACACACATCAAAATTTTTATGCGCTTCGCGGCCGGTCCAGGATATAATTTCACCGGCGCGATAATCTGTCCTGTGCCCTGCCGGGCCTTCAGCGCTTTTCTCATTAAGCTGATGAAGAAGCCAGCTTCGTGAACAAATGCAGTGAGCTTTTAAAAATTCTACCGGATTCTCCGGGCTCATCTCAGATGATATGACGCTCTCCAGGTATGATTCCAGCAGGATTTTGTTTATGGCGGTTATCTTTTTCGCGGATGCCGTGAACAGACAGAGTTCCCCGCTGAACATTTGGTTACACAAACGTTCCCAGTGAAACTGCTTGCCGATTTTTACATCGCGGATACTAAAAAAGGTGTTCTCTTGCGCTAACGGTACAAGGTGCAGTGTACGCGAGTGGTGAATGGGAGTATCTGCCTGATTAACCAGACACAGTTGTTTTCCATCGGCATATGCCCGGTATGCGCCTTCGCCAACCCCTGCTCCATCAAGCTTAAATTCTCCCGCAAGGTCAAATGAGATGCTGGGGGCATCTTCAAGCAGGCCTACGGAAATGATTGGCTCTTTCTGTGGCAGTGACGTCATTTTAAATTTCCTAATACGCATTTCTCAATAGGCATTTAGCTGTCAGCTAATCCGTGACCTGTGTCCCGTCGCTCGTGCCCCGTTGTTTGCGGATCAAATCACGGATCACTGGTCACGAGTCACGAACCCCGAATTGCCAATCCCGCGAAAACCTCCGGTCCTTGACACACTTCCTGGAAAATTGCTAAAACCATCTCCCTGGTAATGCTCGCAAAATCCTCTTTGCGCGGCAGGATGATAAGCCCTCCCACATCAACCGCTCCCGGGCTTATGAGCATCTTTCCAGCACCATCCCTGAAATAGCAGGCCGGCCGGTGTGCCTTGCGGGGAAACAGGATGCCGTAATAACATCCTTTCCTGCCAGCAATTATAAGATTGACCAGAGGCTCAGGTGAGACATCAGGTACCACCGGCAAAAGCTGTAATGCCCGGGTAAGCCGTTCAAGCAAAAAGGAAGGGCTGCCCGTTTTACAGATAAAAAATGCCCTGCGGTCAGGATATCCGGTACAACAGGTCCCTTCCCTGCCCTCGTCAATAACCGTCAGCACCTGTTTACCGCTGTCAATACCCATGAGCGCATGTATCTGGCTCACCAACGGTATTTCTCCGTCCGGGCACATCTGAAAATGGAGATGATCAGGGGCTGATGCGCCGCATGCCGGGCCATTATAAAATGCACTGAAGCTGAACTGCAGATCGGTGACAAGCGCTATCATGGCCGGCAGTGCTGCGTCCGCCATCTGCGGCCGGTGATCACGATGAGAAATTACCAGATGGTCGGGAAACAGAGGCGCCGGGTTATTTAAAATCAGCCACTCTTCTTTATAGAGCAGCCCGCGCTGTTCAGCAGGCAGGTTATGCACACAGAGAAAGCAGGGCCTCCTGTTTATTGATTCCCGGTCAACAGGAGCCCCGGCACTTACGATTCTTCCCGGGTTAAACTGGAGAGTCACCTCAAGGCTTTCAAGAAAAATTTTCCTGACTATAATCTGCGCTAACGACTCCCGCACTTTTTTAAGCTCCGGCCAGTGCACTGCCTGGTGCTGTATAAGCGCATGTACGGCATCGGCAAGGGAGGGTGATGGTTTTTCGACAAGCAGGGATTTCAGCAGCTCATCATCAAGTAAAACCCGTTTCAAGCTCATGCGGTGCCCTCTCCCGATGATGATTCAATCCGCTCAAGGATTTCCCGGGTTCTCAGGCTATCCTTATACCGGGCATAGCGGTTCTCCT
>CAIYCZ010000187.1 GCA_903924805.1 uncultured delta proteobacterium
CGAGAAACTCAACGGGTTTAGGGAACCAGACCAGGTGATGTCGTCGTCAATAAAAACAAGTTTCTCATGCATTCTCATTTTGTGAACGACAACGACGCCGATTTCAGAGAGCTGTTTCTCCATTCTCCTGATATGTGCGAGCTCTGACTGCGAGCGCTCAGAGTGCGACTTTGTGATTATGAAAACGGCAACACCCCGAAAAGATGCTGCCTGGAGTTGAGGCATGAGGAAAGCCAGACGATCTTGAGTCATGAATGGTGAATAGATGATAACACGGCTCTTAGCGCGCGAGAAATCGGCAGATATAGTGCGAAAGAAATCCGCTTGAGTAACGACAATCCGCTCTGAGTCTGGCTCAATCTCACCACCCAGCATAGTCATCTGTGCTTTTGCGGCCCTGGCGGCAAGACCGTTTGGGAATAGCTGCGATGCATCGATCCGCGGAAACGATTTCAGCAGGAAGGGCAGAAGTGTTTTACCCAGAAATGCCCTCCTGCCTTTGGACTCGCAGTACGAGAAATCGCCAAGAATGAATAGGCGGAACTTGGCCCGTGTGAGGCCGACATTCAGGAGGCACTTGAGTTGTTCATCCAACGAAGGCATAAAGAGGTTCACGCGAAAATGCGGTTCGTCAACAACCAAGTCAAAGATAACCGCGTCAGCCTGAGAGCCCTGAAAACTATGCACTGTGCCGGCAATCACTTCATCCTGCAACTGGCCATTTTGGTTCAAGAGCAAGCTCACCAATTTGGCATGTGCACGGTAGGGTGCGATAATGAGAATTCGTTTCGGTGCGCCCTCTGCGCGTTTGGGACGCTGCGGCAACTGAAGTTGCTCAGCCAAGTCAACAGCAACAGTGGCAGACAAGAAATTAAGCCTGCTGGAATTGCCGCTTTTTACGACGCTCGTGACCCATGCATTCAAGGAACCGGTATCCACAAGCACGACGGGATTGTCATAAGGCCAGTCGGCGTTGTACCACTCGGTGAATTCGTTATGCCGCTCTGGAAGTTCCGGTGGGGTGCGGAGCATGCCATCGTAGAACAGGTTGGCGACTTCAGCAATCTCTCGAAGCATGCGTCTTTGCTCATCCAATGGGATGAAGTGGTCGGGTGGAGTATGCTTCTCCCATAATGTTTTGAGTCCTGACGCCTCGAAAATGTCGTGCCCAAGCCATTTCTTTGTGAGTTCTTTTGTCGAGAGAACGATTGGCGGCAATTGTTTGAAATCACCGACAATTATAAGATTGTTTTCCGAAAGGAGTGCTGCCACCCATAAGGCAGGGATGGGGGCCATGGAGGCCTCGTCTAGAATAACTGTGTCAAACCTCCGGGCTTGAATGTCATCACTCAGATACGCCTTTGTTAGAGTAGCGCCAACAATAGATGCCTTCGTTATCACGTCTCGCTCTACCTGCGCCAAGTGCGCATCTATGTTTGCGATTTCCCCCGTAAGACGCTCCATTTCAAAGCGCAGTGAGCCGGCTCTGTCCTTAAGGGCGGGCAAATCAGACGGCTTATGCTGAGCCGCGAGAGTCTGATGTGTCATGCGAAGTGAATGGAGCGTTTCCTCTGCGGCACTTGACGGCAAAGGGGATAGAATACCCCACTCAAGAAGCTGACTAAGTAGCCGAGAGATCAACGACGTGATGCTCTCTCTCAGTTCCCTTGTTCGGGAACGAAGCGATTTAATTGAATCCCTCAATTCCTTGAGATCCCGCAGTTGGCTGCAGACCGTGAGGTAAACAACCTTGGCATCGCCATCGACAGTTGCAGCTTGTTGCTTTTCATCGCTTTGAAGTTCTTCAATCTCTCTAACGGTTTTCTTAAGGTCCGATTCGATTTCAGGCTTTTTTCTCTTAAGATCCTCCAGAGCTTCCTGTGCGGCTCTCTGTCTTACAAGTTCTTTGGAATGGTCGCCAATATCCTGATACTGTGAAAGTTCACCGTCAAGTTCCATGATACGGCTCAGTCTGTGCCTGGCTGCCTCGCATGCTGTCTGGGCTGCCAGTAGCTCAGAATTGAGGGCTGCTACTTTCTTGGACAAATCGGTGACAACTGCCTGTTGTATCTCAGGCTTTGGAAGCCGTTTCCAAAGGCGCAGGACAGCACCCGTACTACGTGATTCCTGGAGAATGGCATTGGCCTCATCGTAGTTCTGTTGCGCTTGCCTGAGACTATCTCTTGCCTCGACCATTCGTCCAGAGAGTGTTGCAATGATAGACTTCTGCTCGTTTAAGCTGGGGTACTTTGCTTGTTCTTGCCTCAAGGGCGTTATCCGGTGTAAGATCTCAATCCGCTTTTCCTGTTCCTGTATTCGGCGATTCACATCGTGCCATGCTGTAGCATTCTCTGTCAGCAGCCTTTCCAAGCGGCACTTCTCTGTGAGCTGCACTGCTAACTTCTTGCGAAGCGCAAGAATCCTCGATGTGCGGTCATGAAGTTCAAGAAGTTGTGAGTGCTTGTTCTCCAATTCAGACAGGGTTCTTTCGGCTAAACGCAGTTGTTCTTCCAGTCTGTGTAGTTCCTCAAAACGGCTTTCGGAGGATTGAATATCAATCTTTGCCGCCTCAACCCATTCAATGATAGAAATCTTTTGCTGAACAGCGTTGAGTTCGTCACCGAGTGCCTGTTTCTGAGACACAAGGTTATCTCGTAACTCAACCAGCTCTCGGGATTGCCGCTCAACCTGCCTTTTCAGTAGTACGTCAGGGAAGCCGGAGTTGAGTTCATCATCCCTGACTTCACCAACACGAATTACCGCCCCTTGTTCCAAGTGTTCAGGCATGGCCTTCGCGACGTGTTTTATTGCTTGGTCAACAGCGGTATTCGTGTGGGAGACAATTAGAACTGTACGCGCAGAGGCATGAAGGAACTGCGTAATAGTACCGATGGTGTG
Source organism: uncultured delta proteobacterium (assembly GCA_903924805.1). Classification (GTDB taxonomy): domain Bacteria; phylum Desulfobacterota; class WTBG01; order CAIYCZ01; family CAIYCZ01; genus CAIYCZ01. The sequence goes on from CAIYCZ010000187.1 coordinate 2,899, forward strand.
GGTCTTTCCGGTGCCGGGAGGCCCCCAGATTACAGTAAGGTTGCGCCCGAGCGCGCTTTCAAGCGCCAGTATCTGACTCTCATTCAGCAGAGGAATTGTCTCAGGCTTTTTAGGGCTTCCCGATACGGGGCTCGCCCCCAACATTCTAGACGCTGCGGGATTACTGACAGATGCGTTATTCTCAATCCTCTCAATGAGTTTTCGCATCAGAAACGTAAGATTGGTCTGAAGTCGTGCGGTCGGGACGAACTTCCCTAAGTCGGTCTCTATACTGATAACAAGGCGCAGGCCTTCTGCCGAAACGATAGTCGCCTTTATTGGAGCCTTCCCAGGGACAACCAAGTCACCGGGTGTCCCATCAGGTGTGTTTAATACCGAATCAATCAGGAAAGCGTACTGGAATGCACTGCCTTGTTGGCCTACTTTATGGCCGTTACTGAGTGGGATGGTGCTGTTCGAGGCATTTCGTTTCGCTACTTCGATTTCGTCCTGCAAAGCAGTGCGAAACTCGTCCAGCAGTGGGGGTAGTGGTTTCTGGGTATTTGCAAATCCGTTATCTAACTTTGCCATAACCAAATCACCAATCCGTTTACTGTGGCCCCATCACAGATATAGCAGCTCGATCTTCTCGACCGCTCGAACGCCCCGACTCACACTTGAGGCGAACCGCCGCGGTTCACCGAATAGGGTGGAGTTGGATGTTGGGCAATTGTCTTTCTGATTCTTTTTTCGATCTCCGAAATCACCATCATGCATTTACCATGAAGATCAAGAAATGATTTGCGCGCTTTTATCGGGGACATCCACTGATTATTTATTCCGTAATAAAGTATTGAAATAATCCAAGACATAAATCATAGTCCTGACATCTCACCCAATAATCTTTTCCAACCATTCGTGAAACATAAACCAAGGCAACGCAATGTTATTTCCCGGCAAGCTCCTTAAAACCATTCCTGCCCAAATTAAAATAGTACTTTAATTTGGTTACCATCTCACCCAAGCCCTCTCACCCAGTAAACTGCCGGCAGGGGTAGTCTTTTCAGCGGCTTTTAAGGCTGACCTTTAACGTGCTCTGGAAGGGATCGACTTTCTCAAGGATTACCGTGATGGTTTGGCCGGGAACCAGCACCGCACCATCGGTAGCGGTAAGGTTTACTTCCAAAAAATAATCGCAGAGCAGAATGCTGTAGCCTCTGTTGCGTTTATCAACAACCAGCGCCTTAAAAGATTTTCCTGCATGGGTTTTCAAATATTTCAGAAGCCAGTAACGCTCCCGCTCCTGCTCGACAATGGCTGCCCTCGTCAGGGATTGCTCAACAGCACTTACAATGTTTTTCAAATCGTTTTTACCGTATGCAGGTGACTTTCCAGCCAGAAGCGCTACGAGTTGCCGCTGGGTTATCATGTCATAATATTTTCTCAGGGGTGAGGTAACCGTAGCGTAAAGGCTCAGGCCAAGGCTGTGATGGGGGCCCGGCTCAATCCCTATCTCAACCCTGTTCAACAGTTTGCGCTGGCGGATAAGGTGAAAAAGCTGCTCCTCATCAGGTATTGCAATCTGCTCGCGCGGTTGAGCCTGCTTCCGGTACAGGGCAGGAACACCCTGCTCTTTTAAAAAGAGCGCTGTAGCATAATTGGTAATAATCATGCACTCAGATACTATCACCTGACCCGGGGCAGTGCGCTCGCGTATGGCAACGCTGATATTTTTCTCTCTGTCAACGGTTATCTGCAGCTCCGGAATGGGGAAAAGCTGTGCCCCGGCATGTTTGCGTTTCTTTAGAAGCGCTGCGGCAAGACCATAGAGTTTAGAAAAAAGGGGGTCGCCGGTGATCTTACCATCAACCTCCTCATAGGACATTTTTTTGGAAACCGTAATAGAGCTCAAGGTAATTTCTGAGCCAAGCAGTTCCCCCTGGGGAGACAGCTTTAAAAGAAAGCTCACGGCAGGCCGCTTTTCTTTCTCCTTCAGGCTTAACAGCTCTTCTGATAGATTTGCTGGGAGCATGGGGATTTTGCCTTCAGGCAGGTAGATTGAGGTTCCCCGGCGGGCAGCTTCTCTGTCAAGCGGGCTTCCGGGTATAATAAATGATGCCACATCGGTTATATGCACACCAAGCTGAAAGCCGTCTGCATGCTCTTCAAAGCTTATGGCATCGTCGATATCCCTTGTATAGGGGTCATCAATCGAAAATAGATGCAGATGGGTAAGGTCACGGCGTACCCCTGCCTGTTGAACGCGTGCGGCATAGGCCCCTGCAATTGATTCAGTCTCTGCGACAACAGCGTGCGGCCAGGTGGTTGCTATCTGATAGCGGTGCAAGGATAGATTTTCATCTTCATCAAAGATGCCCAGGCTTACCAGTATCTTAAAGCAGGTCTTTTGATCAGTAATTTTTGACTGGTCAAGGATTTCCCGGATCACCGGGTAGTCGGGAGCCTCGCTGCCAAACAGGACAAATTCCTTAAGCAGTCCTATAAAGAGTTCCCGTTTGTCACTGTGGGTCTCCCTGCCGCCCAGCACAGACTGAAGCCAGATACTTCCTTCTTCAATATCACGCTGTCTCTGCGCTTCCCGGTCTCTCTTGGCGGTAATCAATGCCACCTGTTCCGGAGTATTGATATGGAACTGCCGTCCCTGCAGTTTAAACCTGACTCGATCTTCTATCAGCGCGCGAAGCACCGCAGCCCCCTGATCCGAGTCTGCGGCCTCACCGAAAACAGCCCTGGATAAGGAGGCAATATCAAACACCTCCCCTTCACCGGTCAACATCTCCCAGAGGCCGGTTACATCAACCTGGTGCATGAGCTCGTCATGCTTCTGAATAACAGCCTGCAGTTTTTTCTGCAGGCTGTCCCGCGACGCGCTGAGGTCAAGATTATAGGATGAGACATGAAGAATGCGGTTCAGGTTGATATTTGTCTCCCTGCCGTCACTTTGCAGAACATGCAGCCGGTTTTCCTTATCCTCAAGACAGACGGCTGTAATAAGCTGCCGGCCCTCAAAAAACCGGACGACCTTTGCTTTATACACGTACGTGCCTCTCCTTTTCCCTAACCCGGACAAGCCGGAACCAAATTTAAACTGCAAAAGCTAAAAAAGACACAAAAAATGTTAAATTTGGAACTCAGGAACTCACGAAGGTAAAAACAAAAAATTCCTGATTTCTAATTTATCTTTCCATTTTTACAGGAATTTTAGTTTTAGAAACTAAAATTCCCGGGCTGTGTCATGATTTAAAAACGAATTGGTAGCCGCAAGACGGGGCTTCCCTGATCTTATATTTGAAGATTCTATACCTGCCTCATGTGCAAGAACAGAGGCATGAACCGGTCAAATTCCAAACCCATCTTCCACCCGGCAAATTTTTTCAAAACACTCCTCAGGTATCTCGCGGATAAAGCGCGAGGGTTTAAGCATACTCATGCCGGTATTCCGGTCTGTATGCCACAGCGGGCTGCACAGACAGAGATGATCCTTGGCTCTGGTAACCGCCACATAGAAAAGCCTGCGCTCTTCTTCCTCATCTTCCTGCCGGTCAATATTGCGCGGGTTGGGAAAGCTTCCCTCGGTGAGCGACAGTATAAAGACAATGGGCCATTCAAGCCCCTTTGCCTGATGGATGGTGGTAAGCTTTACCGTATCCTGGTCTTGTTCTGCCTGATCATCTTCAACTGAAACGCTGGTGAGAAGCGCAAGCTCACTTAAAAAATCCTGAAGCCCGCTGTACTGGAAAGCAAATTCCATAAAGTGCTCGATATCTTCGGCACGGCCTGCGGGATCATGGTATTTGGTGCGCATATATTCCTCATAGCCTCCCTCAAATACGGTTTTTATAAGAGCACCGGGAGATGCTTCAGGCCCCATTTCAATAAGCGGCGCAAGGGCGCTGCAGAGTTTTTCCCAGTAGGGCCTGGCTTGCTGTGGTACCACCGCTTCGATCCTCTTCTCCTGGCATTCTGCAAGTGGATCCTGGGCAGCAGCCAGAACCTCCCAGATTTTCCGGGAGCGCACTGTGCCGATTTTGGGCAGGAGTTGAAGGATTCGTTTCCACGCTACTTCGTCAAAGGGGTTAAGGAGAATTTTTAAATAGGCGGCAATGTCTTTAATATGGGCCTGCTCAAAGAAGCGGATGCCCGAGCGGATCTCAAACGGAATGCCGAAACGGGTCAGCTCCATCTGCAGCTCCATGGAATGATAATGGGCGCGGTAGAGCACGGCAATGTCACACGGCCTGGTTCCTGCAGAAAGGAATTCCCGGATTTTAAGTGTAACAAACTGAGCCTGCTGGATTACCGTGCCCAGTGATACCAGCACCGGCTGCAACCCGCTTCCCCGCAGGGGCCTCAAGACTTTGCGGAACTGGTGTTCATTGCGGACAATGCTCTGGTTTGCCAGGTGCAGGATCTCGGGTGATGACCGGTAGTTATACTCAAGCTTGTACACCCGGGCTTCCGGGTAGCGGCGCGGGAAGTCCATGATGTTAGAAAAGTTTGCGCCCCTGAAGGAGTAAATGCTCTGCGAGTCATCCCCTACCACCATGAGGTTTTGATGAGACGACGCCATGAGATCTATGATATCTGACTGGAGCTTATTGGTGTCCTGGTATTCATCGACAAGGATATGCTGAAACTGCTGGGAGTAAAACTCGCGTATCATCTGGTCCTCTTCCAGGAGGCGCAGCCAGAAAACCAGCAGGTCATCAAAATCAAGCAGGTTCAGCTTTTTCTTTTTTTCAGCGTAGTGATTATAGACGGCCTGGATTTCTCCCCGGTGCTCAAGGAAAAACGGGTAGCGCTGACTGAGCAGTTCTTCCAGACCGGTTCTGGTGTTCCGGCTCAGGCTGAAGATCCGTGACAGAACCTCTCCCTGTGGTATCAGCCCGTTTTTTTTCTTGTACCCCAGATCTGTCAGGCAGGAATTGAGAAGATCGGAAGAGTCCTGCTGGTCAAGAATGGTAAAATTCTGCTGAATCCCGAGGCGCACGGCATGAACCCGCAGGATGCGGTTGGCAATGTGGTGGAACGTACCTCCCCATATTTTTTTCGTGTCATACGGGGCAAGCGTCTCAACACGGCTGAGCATCTCCCGGGATGCCTTGTTGGTAAAGGTCACCAGCAGGATGCGGTGCGGCTCTGCTCCTGATTCTATCAGGTATGCCACCCGGTAGGTAAGCGTCCGGGTCTTGCCACTGCCGGCTCCGGCAATGACCAGCACCGGCCCTGAACCGGACTGGACCACGGTGAGCTGCTGCGGATTGAGCTCTTTTTCAAAAGCTACTTTATTTCGTAGAGACATAAGCGGTAAAATTCTAAATACTAAACCCTAAATCCTAAATAGACATGTCTGTCGCTGATATGAATTCTAAACTGTTTTTTATGTTTTGAACATTAGTATTTTGGTATTTTGTGATTATTCGGGTTTTGTGATTTTGAATTTAATTTTAAATCTCACAAAAAAAGGGGATCCACATAATGAATCCCCTTACATGTTTTTATTCTATGCTCTATTAATTATAACTAATTGACTATATGCTCCTCCCTGCTTTCACGGCTTACGTAATACCTGCACTTTATTTAGAAGGTGTGTGAGTATCCGACTAAAAGCATGTTCAGGTTCAGACCGGCGTTATCATGATCGATGCCGGCATTGGAGATGTGCCGGAAGCGCCATTCAAAATTGACCGCGTTGCAGGGGTTCCAGAAATACTGGATGCCGGCGCCGACATGTTCGGAGAAGTTAAGGCCTGATCCAAAGTTGTGCATCTTTAAGTTGGTGCCGAGTATGCCAAGTCCGACCTGGAGATAGGGCCGCCAGCATTCGGATGATGCGAGGAAATTGTACCGTCCCAGCATGGTGACCCCGGTGGCATACCTTTTCTGGCCTTTATATACATAGTTGAAGTCACCCTCAAGAATGCATTCACCGGTGCCGCGATACCAGCCTTTGCCGACCGGGTCGGTAAATACATATCCTATATAGGGGTAGACAGGGGCAAACCGGATATCACGGTTGGAGCTAAATGAGTAGCCATATCCAATATTAACCCCAATCTGTTTTGTCCCCTTCTGGGACAGTGGCCCTTCATCTGCAGCCTGCACAAACGGGCACATAGCCAGAAGCCCAATCAATACTACCGCCACACCGTAACCGATCACCTTTCTTTTCTTCATCTCATGCTCCTTTGTCTACTTAGTTAATTAGAAGGATTAATATCTATATATATTCTTATATAAAGACCCCGTTTATACTATTACCCCCTCGTACTTCGAGGGGAAGATATCCCACCCAACCTATAGATAGACTGATAAAATTGTTCTTCCCCGGCTATGGCAAGCCCGGTTTCCAGAACGAATAGTTTTTGTCCATCTATCATATTTACATCTATTTTTGCAAGATCTTTTTCAGTGGTAATAATAAAATCTGCTTGGATACTACATTTTATTATATTTTTATAATCTGCTTCACCATACCAGTGATGATCAGGGAACACAAACTTTTTTGTCACGATAAGGCTCAGAGAGTCAAGCAGAGAGAAAAAAGAGTCCGGATCGCCTATGCTGCACAGGGCAATTACCCGTTTCCCCTGAATGCTGTCAAGAGGAATCATCTCATGAGTAGCAGCACTGCGCACTGCCAGTGCTTTAACAGATGATTTAAACACGAGGGCTTGGGGATTGCACTTCTTCAGCGTTTCTTCAAGATGAGCGGTGTTTATTGATTCATTTATTTTGGTTAAAAGGATGAGGGGGGCGCGAATTAATGATGCAGGGGGCTCCCGCAAAGTTCCCCGGGGAAGCAGGAAGCCGTTGCCGAACGGGTTCCTGGCATTGATGAGAACGATATCCAGATCCCGCTTCAGGCGAAAGTAGTGAAAGCCGTCGTCAAGGATTACAATCTGTGCGGCAAAATCCCGTAGTGCTGTTTCTCCAAGTAATGCCCGGTCTTTGCCAATAAGTATCGGAACATCAGGAAGCTTACTGGCTAACATGTACGCTTCGTCACCGGCAACTTCAGGGCCTGCAAGAATCCCGTGCCCGTCGGAGACCGTAAGAGCTTTTGCAGTTCCCTTAGCCCGGTATCCCCTGCTTAAAACCACGACGTTACAGCCCGCGTCCTTTAATACCCGGGCAATATGGCATACCGCGGGGGTTTTGCCCGTCCCGCCAACAGTGATATTGCCAACGCTTATGACGGTACAGGGAAGACGGTAGCTCTTTAAAATTCCCTGGGTATAGAGAGACCTGCGCATCCAGACGCCGCAGCGGAACAGAAAAGAGCATAGGGTGAGCGGCGCGAGCAGCAGACTCAGGAGTAAGCCCGGCCTCCGGATGTTAAGCAGCCGTTCTATGGATGCCCGTATATATCTATCGCCTGACATCACTGAAATCTCCCATCTATCAAGGGATCTTTAGAGAAATTTTTTACGTAAAGATGAAATAGTAAGAATCTGGAACGCATAAAATCAGGAGGGTTTTGTTTTTTATTTTTCTGAGTTCCTGAGTTCCAGATTAAGCTTTGCTTGCTCCTCAATAACGGGCCTGACTATCTCCATGCTCCTCTGCAACGCGCCGCTGTTCCGTGCGACCACCTGAAAGGCATTAGCCCCGAGAGATTCCCGAAGGCTGGCATCCCCCAGGAGCCGTGATACCTGGTTTATCAAGTCCGCGGTACTGTGTATCTGCACCGCGCCGCTGCTTCTCTTAAGCGTTTTTGCTATCTCTGAGAAATTACCCATGTGCGGGCCAAAGATAACAGGCCTCCTGAACACCGCGGGTTCCAGAACGTTATGGCCGCCAACGGGAACCAGGCTTCCGCCGACAAAAATAACCGTCCCGATGGCGTAGAGCCGTGAAAGTTCTCCAACCGTATCAAGCAGAATAACATCACAGGATTTACTGCCTGCACTATTTTCAAGTGCGGTTTTCCGGGAAAAACGAAAACCCCTTGACTGTATCAGGGCTTCAACTTCGCCAAACCGCTCCGGATGCCGTGGGGCAATAATGAGTGCCAGGTCAGGGGCCTCCTTTTTTAATGCCTGATAGGCGTCAAGGATTATCTCCTCCTCGCCCCGGTGGGTGCTTCCGGCAATAAAGATTCTCCGTTCTGCGGTCAGGTTCAGACCCTGGTGCAAGCTGTCTTTTTCTGCCTGCTCTACACCCGGTATGGGCAGATCAAATTTAAGATTCCCGGTTACTACCACCCTGCTTTTGTCTGCCCCCATGGCTATGATCCGCTCAGCATCAGCAGGAGACTGCATGCAGAAGCAGGCAACCGTGTCCAATACCTGTTTAAAGAAAAAGCCGAAGCGCCGGTAATTACGGAATGACCGGCCTGAGATCCTTCCGCTGATGATCAGTGCGGGTATAGTGCGCTGTTTCAGCTCCCGCAGGAAATTGGGCCACAGCTCTGTTTCCAGGGCTATAAACACCAGCGGCCTGAGCCGGGAAATAAACAGTTTGACGATGAACGGGTAATCGAACGGGAAGAAGATAATATGGTCTATGCCCCGGGAATTGCGCTTGGCAATATGCCTGCCGGTTGCCGTACCGGTAGAAAGGATGACCGGTATCTGGGGAAACAGCCGTTTAATTTCTTTAATGAAGGGGATTGCGGTCATCACTTCACCGACCGAGACCGCATGAATCCAGAGCGGGCGGGTGGACAGATTACTGAGTATCTCCTTCCAGGAATAGAGGCCAAACTTCTGGAAAAACCCCGCGCGATAGCGTTTCTCAACCAGGAGCAGAATGATAAGCAGCGGGGCACAGACAATGGTCACCAGATACAAAAGCGCATTGTAGATGACATGCATTGCGTATAGGCTCCTCTTACATCATGCGGGAGAGGTTTTTATCCTTCTCCTGGAAGTAATAGGCATACAGCTTGCGGTACTCCCCGTCGTGGCTGAAGAGCTCTTCGTGCGTGCCTTGTTCCACGATCCGTCCCTGGGAAAACACCATAATCCGGTGCGCTTTGCGGATAGTAGAGAGACGATGGGCAACAATAAAGGTCGTGCGGTTTTTCATGAGGTTTTCCAGTGCCTGCTGCACCTCCTGTTCCGACCTGCTGTCAAGAGAAGACGTTGCCTCATCAAGTATGAGAATCGGGGCGTTTTTAAACAGAGCCCGGGCAATGGCCATGCGCTGGCGCTGGCCGCCGGAAAGCTTGATTCCGCTTTCTCCGATAACCGTTGCGTAGCCTTCCGGCAGTTCTTCAATAAACTGATGGGCATGAGCAGCGCGCGCGGCATCAATGATCTTTTCTTCCGGCGGATCGGGGTTGCCGTAGGCAATATTATTCCGCGCTGAATCATTAAACAGAATGGTCTGCTGGCTGACCAGGGAAATCTGCGAACGCAGGGAGTGCAGCGTCACATCGCGGATATCAAACCCGTCGATACGAATGCTGCCGGAGGTTACATCATAAAAACGCGGTATGAGATTGATGAGAGAGGTTTTTCCGGCACCGGTCATGCCAACAATGGCGATAATCTCCCCCGGCTTTACTTCCAGGTTGATGTCATGCAGGACCGGATGCCGGTCGTAGCCGAAGGTGACCTGGTCAAAACATACTGCGCCCGACACCGGCGGAAGCATAACAGCGTCTTTTTTATCATTGATATCGGGTGCGGTGTCCAGCACCTGAAAAACCCTGACTGCCGCAGCCAGCCCTTCCTGAATGTCCTGGTATGAGGTGCTCAGGTTCCTCACCGGATCATAGAGCAGCAGCAGCGCTGTTACAAAAGAAAAAAAGGTTCCCGGCGTTGAGGTTCCCTTGATGACGCTGTAACCGCCGTAAAAAACGACCGCAGCTCCGGCAAGGCCGCCGATGAATTCCATAAGCGGGGAGGAAAGCGCCCTGATCCTGAGCCGTTTGAGGCGGATCCTGAAGAGCCTGAAATTTTCCTCTGAAAACCGCTGTGCTTCATATTCCTCCATGCCGAATGCTTTAACAATGCGGCAGCCGGTAATGGTTTCATGGAGGAGGGTGGCAATTTTACCGACCTTTTCCTGACCCCGGGTACTGAACCTTCTGCTCTTCTTGCCAAAGCGCTGTATCGGAATGAGCACCCAGGGCAGTATGAGTGACGCTATGCAGGCAAGCTTCCAGTCCTGATACAACATCACGCCGGTGAGTCCTATGATGGTAAAAATATCTTTGAATACATTTATCACCACATTTGAGATGGAGGACTGCAGGAGGTTTACATCATTGGTAATGCGCGCCATGAGAACCCCTGTCGGGTTTTTTGCAAAGAATGAAAGTGACAGGGCCTGGATGTGAAAATACAGCTTATCCCGGATATCAGCTATGATGCGGTTTCCCACATACCCCATAAGATAGGAATGGGTATAATCAAAAAATCCCCTGACGATATACAGGCCGATGATCGCAAGTGGCACCAGGCGCAGCATCTGCAGGTCTTTTTTGAAAAAGATGTTATCAAGCGCCGGTTTCACCAGGTAGGCAAGACCGGATGAGCAGAGTGACAGGGGCAGCATGCAGATCCCTGCCAGTACCAGCACTCTCCCGTGCGGCTTAACAAATTGAAACAGTCTGAGATACAGTGCAACGCTTTCTTTGAGCATATCAATATAAGTAGTCAGAATTCAGAAGACAGAATCTGAGAATTTTAAAAATAAAATGCTAATCCCCAATACCTAACCCGGACCAGCCGGAACAAAAGTTAACCGCAAAGACTAAAAAAGAAACAAAGAAGCTTGAATTTGGAACTTGAGGAACTCACAAAGGTAAAAACAAAAATTTCCTGATTTCTTGAGTTCCAGATTTTTAATTTTTCTTTCCCTGTTTGCAAGAAATTTAGTCTTAAGAGACTAATCCCTGATTCCTGATTTATTGAGCATCTGATACGCCATCCGGGCTACCTGCCCGGATGCCCCCTTCTCGCCCAGTTTGCCGCGTACCTTTCCCAGCTCTCTCTGCATGGTTTCCATGCGCGCGGGGTCGTTGAGAAGGGAAACGGCTTCCTGTGCTATACGCTGCGGCGATGCCTGTGCCTGAATCAGTTCAGGAACCACCTGCTTCCCGGCAACAATATTTGCCAGACCTATATACGGGACCTGGACCATCATCCTGCCGATGAGATACGTGAGCAGAGAGACTTTATAGATGATAATCATCGGCTTCTGCATTAACGCTGTCTCAAGGGTTGCGGTCCCTGATGCCACTAATACCAGGTTACAGATGTGCAGAGCCTGGTGGAGCCGGTTCTCCACGCAGGTTACGGGTACCTGCTGGCGGGCAACCCGTGCCTGAATTTCTTCCCTGTTGCTGCCGGGAGCAACGGGAATAATAAATTGGGCTGCGGGGAACCCCTTCGCTATGTGTGCTGCAGCGCCAAGCATGCTGGGCAGAAGCCGGTCAATTTCAGATTTTCTGCTCCCGGGAAGAAGTCCTATAATAGGCCGGTCATCCTTCATCCCTAAAGATGCTACTGCTTCGCGCGTATCGATCTCTGGAATTTCCCTGTCTAACAGCGGGTGTCCCACAAACTGTACCGGCAGACCTTCTTTTTCATACAGAGGCACTTCAAAGGGGAATACCACTGCCATACGGTCAACAAGCCGGGCAATTTTTTGTGCCCGTTTTTTCCGCCATGCCCAGATCTGCGGGCTGATGTAATAGAGGACCGGCACCTGGTGTTTTTTTGCAACAGCGGCCAGGCGCAGGTTAAAGTCTGGATAATCGATGAGTATAACCAGGCAGGGGGGTGAGTTTTGAATCTCCTTTTTGAGCAGTCTGAATGCTCTTACAATCTGCGGCAGCCGGGAGAACACTTCAACAATTCCCACCACCGACAGCTCCCGGGCATGAAACAGAATCTCCATGCCGGCCCTGCGCAGTTCGTCTCCGCCTATGCCAAAAATAAAGAGTGAGGGGTCAATTTCCTTGAGAGCCCTCACTACCTGTGAACCGTGGAGATCGGCGGATGCTTCTCCTGCTACCAGCAGTATCCTGTTTGCGTTTTTGTTTGCTGTCGTATGTATCAAGAGATCAGTGTATAGTGGTTAAACATCGATAGCAGAGGCCAGAATGAATTGAGCGTGCGTATTCTGACTTCTGATTCCTGACTCCTGACCCCTGTCGTGTTGTTTAAACGTCAGCTAAAAACAGCCTGGTTTGCTTTAATCTGCTCAACTATTTCCAGAGCCACCTTAAGGGCATTTCGTCCAGCCTCTCCGGGAACCTCCGGCTGCCGGCGATCGCGCACTGCCTGAAGAAAGGCTTTTATCTCCTGCGCCAGGGAGTCTCCCTGCTCAATATCG